>CAZYOX010000390.1:0-4033 GCA_964649285.1 uncultured Bryobacterales bacterium
CGGTCGCGAGAATGATTTTTCCCTGCGATTTCACTACCTCTCCGGCCGCGACTCGGGCTTCCTTCTCCGCTTCCATGTACGGAGTGAGGCGCGCCACGGCTTTCTTCATTACCCGCGCTGACTTGACTACCTGGGGCAAGAACATGCCTAAGTTCAACGCCATCTCGGTCTCCGGCTACCACATGCAAGAGGCGGGGGCTACCGCCGAGCTCGAAATCGCCTACACCCTCGCTGACGGCCTCGAATACATTCGCGCAGGCCTCAGCGCGGGCCTCGCCATCGACGACTTCGCCCCGCGCATTTCCTTCTTCTGGGGCATCGGCATGGACGTCTTTACCGAGATCGCCAAGCTGCGCGCCGCGCGTCAGCTCTGGGCGACTCTCGTCCAGCAGTTCGAGCCCCGAAATGAGAAGTCGCTCATGCTGCGCGCCCACTGCCAAACCAGCGGCTGGTCGCTCGCTGCACAAGATCCCTTCAACAACATTGCCCGCACCGTCTACGAGGCCATCGCCGCCGTGCTTGGACAGACCCAGTCGTTGCACACCAACGCGCTCGACGAAGCCCTCGCCTTGCCCACTGACGAGACCGCCCGCATCGCCCGCCAAACGCAGATCATCCTGCAGCAAGAGACCGACCTGTGCCGCATCGTTGACCTCGTCGGCGGCTCGGAACACATCGAAGGACTCACTGACTCGCTTATCCGGCGCGCGCAGGCGCTCATCGAAGAGATCGAACAACAAGGCGGCATGGCCAAAGCCATCGACAAAGGTCTGCCGCAACGTCGCATTGAAGAAGCAGCCTCCCGCCGCCAAGCGCGTATCGACGCCGGCCAAGAAGTCATCGTCGGCGTCAACAAGTACCGGCCTGACGCAGCGCCGCACCCCAAGCTGCTCAGCGTCGACAACCATGCCGTCCGCGCCGCCCAAGTCGCTCGCCTCGGCCAGCTCCGCGCCCAACGCGACGAAGCGCAAACTCGCGCGGCGCTCGCCAGGCTTACGTCCGCTGCCCGCGGCGACGCCAATCTGCTCGAAGCCGCCCTCGAAGCCGCCCGGGCTATGGCCACCGTCGGCGAGATGTCCCTGGCCCTCGAAGAAGCCTTCGGACGCTACCAACCGCAGACCCGCAGCGCCCCAGGGGCTTATCGTAGAGAAGCGGCCGACATGGATTCACTCACGCAAGCTGTCGCCCTCACCCGCGAGTTTCTCGATGTAGAGGGCCGCCGCCCGCGCATCCTCGTTTCCAAACTCGGACAAGACGGACACGATCGCGGCATGAAGGTTATTGCTGCCGCTTTTGCTGACATCGGTTTCGACGTTGACATTGGCCCGCTCTTCTCCACACCCGCCGAAACCGCCCAGCAAGCCGTCGACAACGACGTACACATCGTGGGCATCTCCACGCTCGCCGGCGCCCATCGCACGCTCGTGCCCGAACTCATCGCCGAACTGAGAAAGGCGGGCAGGGAAGACATTCTCGTCGTCTGCGGCGGCGTCATCCCTGAGGCCGACTATGCCGCCCTTAAGCAATCCGGCGTCACGGCCATCTTTGGCCCCGGCGCCGTTGTTCCCGATGCAGCCCAACAACTCGTGCGCGCACTGCTCGCCCGGAGATCCGCCTGACGTGACCGCCGCCGACTATGCAGCGGGCGTTCGCCGCGCTGACCGCACCATCCTCGGGCGCGCCTTCACGCTCATCGAGAGCCGCAGGCCCGCCGACCGCGCCGTCGCTGAAGAGTTGTTGCAGCTCCTCGCCCAAGACGCCAACGACAACGCCATCCGCCTTGGCGTCACCGGCGCGCCTGGCGTCGGCAAGAGCGCCTTCATCGAGACGCTCGGCAAGCGGCTTATCTCCGAAGGGCATCGTGTCGCCGTGCTCGCCGTCGATCCGTCCAGCGAAGTCTCCGGCGGCAGCATCCTCGCCGACAAGACGCGCATGCCCGAACTCTCCCGCTCGCCCAACGCCTTGGTACGCCCTTCGCCCAGCGGCGGGTCCCTGGGCGGCGTCCATCACCGCACTCGCGAAGCAATACTGCTGTGCGAAGCGGCAGGCTTCGACGTCGTCATCGTCGAAACCGTCGGCGTAGGCCAAAGCGAAACCCAAGTCGCTTCGATGACTGACTTTTTCCTGGTGCTGATCGGCCCTGGGGCAGGGGACCACATACAAGGCATCAAACGCGGAGTCATCGAACTCGCCGACGCGCTAGTCATCACCAAAGCAGACGGCGACAGGGCCGCGCTGGCCGAAAACACGCGCCAAGAGTTCACGCACGCCCTTGAACTCCTGCACGCTGACCGCAGCGGCTGGCGGCCCCGCGTCCTCGCCTGCTCATCGCTGGAAGGCCGCGGCATCGCCGAAGCCTGGGCCATGATCGCCGAACATCGCGAGTTCCTGCTCACAGGCGACCGCCTCAGCGAACGCCGCCGCCAACAACGCCTCCGCTGGTTCCACGAAGCCGTCGACGCCCTTCTCCGCGAACGCTTCCTCTCCGACCCCGCCGTCGCCGCCCGCCTAGAATCCCTAGCCGCCCAAGTCCTCTGTGGCGACTTGACCCCTACATCCGCCGCATCCGCCTTCACAGAGGCAGGGTCCGAGCCACGACCGTGAGGGAGTGGTCCTCATCGCCAGTTGCGCGATCAAGGAGTTTGGTTCAAAATCTGCCCTTGTTGAGGCGTGAGCGGCCAAGCCGAAGCATACCGATCCTGATGTTCGCCTTCGCGTGCATCAGTTTTTGGCTGGCACTCTGCCTCTACATTACGACCTTGGTGACCGGTTCTCCGGTCTATCCAGCGTGGGCCACTAGTCCCTGGGTGCGGCTCGTGGTAGTGCTCTCACACGTGGAGGCTCTCCGCTATACTTTCGAGCCCTTCCACCCAATCCCCCTGCGGCCGCGATACACCCCGCTGTTCTATGCCGATCGAGATAGGGTTCGCTTTGCACACTGGGTCCTGGCCACAACCGCGGCGACCTTCCTCTACAGCGCGGCAGCCTATCTCCTAGGAGCCAGCGAGGGTTCGGCCTGGCGCCTGGCTATAACCGGTTACCTGATGATTCCGGCGTTCCTAGCGGTTCACTGGGCGTTTCAACCCGAGAATGTATTCCCTCAATGGGTCTTAACTTGGGGCTATTCCTCCAGGTTTCAGGTCCCGGCCTCCAGACCTTATGCCAAACGCCGCCCGGTCCCCCTTCACGAATGGCTCACCGGTGTGACGGCCTGCTGCGAGAAGGCCATCACCGGCGAACGACTAGTGAACGCCGAATCCCCCGGCCCCGGCGAAATCGACTGTTTGCAGTTTCAAAACGAAGTGCTCGATGAACTGGAGTCGCGAGCGTGCCTTGCGCACTACAAGAAGCTCTTATCCCGGGACGGCTTCCGGGAGATTCGGCGGTTCGTGCAGGCTGTTGACAAGCTGGATCACAAATTGACAAACGAGATAACCTGGCCCAAGGTCCTCCAATCCGCTCGTACCGTCTTGAGTATCAAAGAGACTCTAACCGCCCACCGCTAATTCATCGCGTCGGCGCCTTGGACGCATCTCCTCCTCCCCCGTTTCTCTAGCGTGGAGATTCCGTATCTTTTTACCTCTTCCCCAGATCCTTTACTCAACCATTATCTCCTCTTTACAACTTCTCGAACCGCGTTTTTACTGCATATTCGTAGTCCCTTCAATAGCTATTTTCACCAGGAAAACAGCCCATTTTGAGGAGTCTCAACTATGCATAATTCCCGTCTGTCGCGCGGCTTCGTGTGGGCCGCCCTGTTCGCTACGGCCATCACTGAAGCCCACGCGCAAACCCGCCAAACTCCGCCGCCGCCAGAGAGCAAACGCCTGTCTGTAGGCGCCATCGTCGGCTTCGCTATCACCGGCGCCACACAAGAAATCACTTCTAGCGTGAACACGTCCACAACCAGCCCGCCCGCAGGTGGCTCGAACTGGGGCAGCGCGGCTTTCGGCCGTTGATCGCCAGCCGGGGCGGCGGTCGGGTCAAACTTCTTCAGCGCCGCCGCCATCAGCCGCTTGACGTGGCCGGCGTC
>CAZYOX010000391.1:0-4029 GCA_964649285.1 uncultured Bryobacterales bacterium
CTTGCGGAACAACGTTTGCTTCTGGGCGTCATTTACTGCGTCGACACTGCGCAAAATGCGCGGTTCCATGCCCTTTTCTTCGGCCAGCGAGGCCAGGGCGCGAACGTCTTTCGGGAAGCACGATCCGCCGTAACCGACGCCGGGAAACAAGAATTGGAATCCGATGCGTGCGTCGAATCCGATGCCTCGACGAACTTCGTTGATGTCGGCGCCGACCAACTCGCAAAGATTAGCCATCTCATTGATAAAGCTAATCTTGGTTGCCAGCATGCAGTTCGCTGCATACTTGGTCATTTCCGCGCTTTCAGTGCCCATGGCCAAGAAAGGATGCTCGGTGCGCAGGAACGGCCGATAAAGCTCACGCAGCACGCTGATCACTTCTTCGCTGTCGGCGCCGACCACGACGCGGTCCGGCTTGGTGAAGTCGTCGATCGCGGCCCCTTCCTTCAGGAACTCAGGATTCGACGCTGTCGGTATGTCTCGCCCAGCGGCCTGCTTGAGCCAGGCGGCAACCTTGCGGTTGGTGCCGACCGGTACAGTGCTCTTGACGACGACGATGGCATGCTTTGGCAGGTGCGGGCCAATTGCCAAGCAGCAATCGCGAACGTAGTCAAGGTTAGCCGAGCCGTCCTCGCGCTGCGGCGTGCCGACGCAAATAAATGCGCAATCCGCGCTCGAAACGGCCTTGGCCGGCTCGTCCGTGAAGCGCAATCGTCCAGCGCGAGCATTGTTCTTAATGAGCTCGCTTAATCCTGGCTCGTAGATGGGAACCTCGCCGTTGCGCAGCCGGGCGATCTTGTCTGGGTCGTTATCCAAGCAGGTGACGTCGTTACCGGAGTCCGCCAGGCACGTGCCCGTTACCAGACCGACATAACCTGCACCAATGATGCTGATATTCACGCTCTATCTCTCCCCTTCGAAATTGTAGAAAGTGTAATAGTCCCGCATTCAGGGACCGGTAGGCATCGGGTATGTACCGCCTCACGGCGGTCGATTCACCCTAGTGCCATGGTACGATACGCCTTTGTTTCCGAATCCATCCTTGTGAAACGCGCAAGCGAAATCTTAGCAGGCGTTTACCGTCAAAGCGGCGACCCGAAAGCCGCCGACCGGGATCTGGTTTTCTGCTATTGGAAGGAAGCCGCCGGCGGCAGACTGGCGCAGGTAAGCCGCCCGATTCACTTCACTGGCAGTTTGCTCGTCGTAGAAGTCGATTCGCCGGAATGGATCTCCGCTCTGGAGGCTGTTCGACCGCGAATTCAGGCCAAATTGAACGCCGCCATTGGTTCGACGGCCGTTGGCCGCATTATGTTTCGCGCCGCTCCAACTTTGCGCAAGCCCCCGGCGAGAGCCGAGACGGCCGATCCCTCCTTGCAGATGGGTGACGGAATTCGCGACCCTCAGCTTAGGCGCGTATACCTGGCTTCGAAACGCGCCGCTGAGAAAGCCCGCTGAATCGCCGTGAAAATTACCAAGAAAGAAGTTCGCAACATCGCCGAATTGGCCCATTTGAACCTGAGCGACGAGGAAATCGTCGCTTATCAGGCCAATCTTGAAGAGATCCTCAGCTACGTCGATAAGCTCAACGAGCTGCCCACCGACGACATCGAGCCCATGGCTCAAGTGCTGTTTGAAGGCGCGTCGGAAGAAGGGCTGCGAGACGACATTCTTGAGACCAGCATGCCTGTCGATAAAGCCCTATCCAATGCGCCGCTCGCGGCAGCCGGACAGTTCAAAGTACCTCGGGTGTTGGAGCGCTAA
The DNA here is from genome assembly GCA_964649285.1 of uncultured Bryobacterales bacterium. Taxonomy (GTDB): domain Bacteria; phylum Acidobacteriota; class Terriglobia; order Bryobacterales; family UBA6623; genus CAMPKL01. The sequence goes on from CAZYOX010000391.1 coordinate 1,762, forward strand.
TGATGGCCGTCGATAACTACAAGTCTCTGACCGTTGACGACATTCAGCAAGGCCTGCGTTCCAAAGCATTCTCCGCGGTAGAGATCGCTCAAGAGGCGCAGCGTTTTTGCGAAGCCGAGAACCCCAAGTACGGCGCCTTGTTGAGCTTCTCTCCCGATCGCGCCCTCAAGGCCGCGGAAGCCGTAGACAAGAAGTTGGCCGCGGGTCAAGACCCTGGCGCGCTTGCCGGCGTGCCTATTGCGGTCAAGGACGTCATCTTGGTCGAGGGCGAGAAGAACACCTGCGCCTCGAAGATCCTCGAAAACTTCGTGGCGCCTTACACGGCGACGGCGGTCGAGCGGATCGAGCGCGCCGGCGGCCTGGTCATCGGCAAGGCCAACTGTGACGAGTTCGCCATGGGCTCGTCCAATGAGAACTCGGCTTACTATCCGGCGAAGAACCCCGCAGCGCCCGGCCGCGTTCCCGGCGGCTCGTCGGGCGGCTCGGCGGCGGCGGTGGCGGCGGGTATGGCGCCGTTGGCGTTGGGCTCCGAGACCGGCGGTTCGATTCGTCAACCGGCGTCGTTTTGCGGCGTTGTGGGCGTGCTGCCGACCTACGGACGCGTCTCGCGGTATGGATTGTCGGCCTTCGCCAGCTCGCTCGATCACATCGGGCCGTTCTCCCGGAACGTCAAGGATTCGGCCCGACTGCTGGGCGTGATGGCCGGCAAGGATCCCCGCGACGCAACGTCCGCCGGCGCGGCTGTGGCTGACTACGTCGGCGGCCTCAACGGCAACGTCAAGGGTATGAAACTCGGCGTTCCGAAGGAATACTTCGCTGCCGGTCTCGACCCGGAAGTAAAGGCTCGCGTTGAAGAAGCGATTCGAGCGCTCGAAAGACTCGGTTGCGAAACGGTCGGGATTAGCTTGCCGCACACCGAATACGCGGTGGCCACTTACTACTTGATCTGCACGGCCGAAGCCAGCGCCAATTTGGCGCGCTACGACGGCGTGCGCTACACGATTCGCTCGAAGCAAGCCGACACGCTCGGCGAGATGTACCGCAACACGCGCCACGAGGGCTTCGGCAAAGAGGTCACGCGGCGCATCATCCTCGGCACGTACGTGCTCAGCTCGGGTTATTACGACGCTTACTACCGCAAGGCGCAGAAGGTACGCCGGCTGATCTACCAAGACTTCAAGAACGCCTTCCAGCAGGTTGATGCCATCGTTACGCCGGTCTCGCCTTCGCCGGCCTTTCCGCTGGGCGCCAAGACCTCCGATCCGCTGGAGATGTATCTGTCTGACATCTACACGATCACGGCGTGCCTCGCAGGCAACTGCGGCATCAGCGTGCCGTGCGGCGTGACCTCCGAAGGGCTGCCGGTTGGATTGCAGATCCTCGCCGATCACTTCGCCGAAGAGAAGATGTTCCGCCTCGCCGACGCCTACGAACGCAGCCGCTAGCGCGGCGCCGGGCCGGCCTTCGCCGGGTTTGGCCCTTCGGGGGAGTTGGATTCGCGGATAAGGGGGCGTCACTTGGAGGGAGCTTGGGCGCCGGATTGGCCAATTGCCAAACACACGACCACGGCCCGTTGGCAATTGGATTCGCCGGCCGAGCCCAGTCGCGTAAGCGGCGGGACTTTGTGGCTGGACCAGCGCTAGAACCCGACGCTTACGCGTCTGGGCTCGGGTTGGTTTGTTTTATCGTTCGTTCTAAAGGCCGACGTCCAAAGGGCCCCTGTTTCCAGGGGCCCTTTGGAGCGTAGGTTGCGACACCCTACCAAGCGGGGCGCCGGAGTAGTATTGGACCGGTCCTAGGGACTCTTCTCCCCATCACCGCTGCGGCTCTTTTGGCTCAGACCGCGCGCCTGGGATTCTCTCCCCGTCGACAGGGGGCGCCGGCTAGGCCCCATGCAGGCCGGCGCTCTTCTACTCCCAGGTGTATCACACCGTGTCAAGCGGCCCGCCCTAGCTGGCGGGAGCGCTCCCTCACGGTTGGCGGAGCGCGTCTGGGTAGGAGTGAGGCCGCGCCCTGATGCTCGCTTCGCTAAGATTCCCGCTGTATTCGTTCTGTGTCGTCAGTCGTTGAAGTCCAACGGCGCGACCAGTTCGGTTAGTTTCACGGCCAGCCTAAGTGCCTCCTCAGGTGTGATGTGGATCGCTGTCGTCCGCATTTTGCCGTAATCCGCAAGCTCAATGTCAGTTGTCTTCGGAACACCAAGTTGAATAATGCGCTATTATCTACTTGACGCAGGGGTAGCGGCGGCGGTAGATTGGGGCGGATGCC
>CAZYOX010000392.1:0-4028 GCA_964649285.1 uncultured Bryobacterales bacterium
TCTCTCAGAGCCGTCACTAGTTTCTCTGTTTCAGTTTGGGGGTGCAGGTCACACCTGCGGGCGGAGGTGTCCAGCGGACGCTGACGCGGGAGGGGGCGCGGGGGCGGCGCGGGGTGTCTGGTACCCCGGGCTTGCGCCTCGGGGCTGTTAGTTCCGCCGCCCCCTTTTGGGGGCTGAGCGCTTTCAGGCTCGTTAACGAGCCTCATGGTTAGACCAGGCCTTGAGGCCTGGGTGGGAGACGCGGCCCCCCTTCTTTCCCCAGCCCGCTTCAGCGGGCTTACCGTCCTTTGCCTGACCACTTGCACCCCTCTGCTACCCTGCAATCAATAAGGTCCGCTCTTCGGAGCGGGCCTTTCGCTTTCTTACACGCTATGCCCAACACGCCGCCTTTCGACCTCCTCACTCGCACTCAGCGCATCGCCGTGATCTCCATCGTGTCTGGCGACGAGCCCAGCCAAACTGCGGCTTTTGCCAAAGTCACTCCCCGCACCATACGGAATTGGTGCAAGCGTCCCGTCTTCCAGGAAGCTCTCGCAGAAGCCCGCCGTGATTTCTTCGCCGCCTGCCGCTCACACCTCAACTCCGCTCTCGCCGTCGCCTTCCAAAGGGTGGTGAATACCGCCGACCACTCCTGGAGCGAAAGCGAACGCCTCAAAGCGTCCCTCTTCCTACTCGACCGCGTCGGAAACAGCGGAATGACAGCCGTCCCGCCGCCAGAAAACGACGCAACTCACGCCGAATCAATCGCTTAGTCTCAAGACCCGCTCGGTGCGAAGCGGAAACTGGCGGAAACCAGGGGTAATCGGCGGCGCCTTGGCGGAATTAGCCGACTTGCGCTGGTTGGCGGGCGTACTTCGATTCGACGTATTCGTTGAGGATGTCGATGAATTCGGCGACGATGCGGTCGCCTTTGAGCGTTCGCAATAAACGGCCGTCGACGTAGACGGGGGCTTTGGGTTCTTCGAAGGTGCCGGGCAAGGAGATGCCCAAATGCGCGTGTTTCGATTCGCCGGGCCCGTTGACGACGCAGCCCATCACCGCGACTTTTAGATCCTCGACGCCGGTGTGAGTTTCGCGCCAGACGGGCATTTGGTCGCGCAGGTAGTTCTGAATCTGCTCGGCCATCTCTTGGAAGAACGTGCTCGTTGTCCGTCCGCAGCCGGGGCAGGCGGTGACTTGCGGCGTGAAGCTGCGCAGATCGAGCGATTGCAAAATCTGCTGGCTGACGCGCACTTCTTCTGTACGGTCTCCGCCGGGGCGCGGCGTAAGCGAGACGCGTATGGTGTCGCCGATGCCTTGCTGCAACAAAATGCCCAACGCGGCAGCGGAAGCGACAACGCCCTTGGTACCCATGCCGGCTTCGGTCAGTCCCAAGTGCAACGGATAGTCGCAACGCGCGGCCAGGCTTTCGTAAACGGCAGTGAGATCCTGCACGTTGGAAACTTTGGCCGAAAGAATAATGCGGTCGTGCGGCAGGCCGAAACGTTCAGCAGCCTCGGCGGAGCGCAGCGCGGAGACGACGATGGCTTCGCGCATGACTTCGGGCGCATCCTTGGGCTCGGGCAGACGGGCGTTCTCGTCCATCATGCGCGTGAGCAGGTTTTGATCGAGCGAGCCCCAGTTCACGCCGATGCGCACGGGCTTGCCGTATTCGATGGCGCACTCGATCATGGTGCGGAAGTTGTCGTCTTTCTCTTTGCCGATGTCGACGTTGCCGGGGTTGATGCGATATTTCGCAAGAGCGCGGGCGCAGTCGGGGTATTTCTTAAGTAAGAGGTGTCCGTTGTAGTGGAAGTCGCCGACGATGGGCACGCTGACGCCGGCATCGCGAACGGCCGCGACGAACTCGGGGACGGCTTGGGCGGCTTTGTCGTGATTGACGGTGACGCGCACCAACTCGGAACCGGCTTTAGCGAGCGCGATGGTCTGCTGGACGGTGGATGCGGCGTCGGCGGTGTCGGTATTGGTCATCGACTGCACGACGATCGGGTGATCGCCCCCGACGAGGACGCCGTCGATGTCGCAAACAGCGGATTTTCTACGAGTTACAGGCATGCCCCAAGTCCAATTCTAACAGAGGGGTATTCTGTGAAATAGGCCGCTGCCGATCTCAATGGTAGAGTGTAGGGAAGCTGACGGTCAGCTTCTCCCGCCCAATGGACCGCATCGGCCGCTATAAAATCATTGACGAGCTTGGCCGCGGCGCCATGGGCGTGGTGTATCGCGCCGAAGATCCCAAAATTGGCCGCGAAGTCGCGATTAAGACGCTGAAGTTGGCCGACAAGGCCGCGCCCTCGGAAATTGACGGCTTGCGGGAGCGATTGATGCGCGAAGCGCAGTCGGCAGGCCGCCTCTCGCACCCCGGCATCGTGACGGTTTACGACGTCGACGAGGACCACGGCGTGGCCTTTATCGCCATGGAGTACGTGGAGGGGAAGACCTTCGACGACTACCTGCACGAAGGCCTGCTGCACGACCTGGATTTTGGCGCGGACGTGCTGCAGCAAGCGGCGGCCGCGCTGGATTACGCGCATTCCAAAGAGATCGTCCATCGGGATATTAAGCCGGCGAACTTGATGCTGACGGCGAAGAACGTGGTGAAGATCATGGACTTCGGTATTGCGCGTATTTCGTCGTCGCAACTGACGCAGACGGGTACGGTGATGGGCACGCCGAGTTACATGTCGCCGGAGCAGGTGCGCGGCGAAAGTTTGGACGGCAGAGCGGATCAGTTCTCGTTAGGCGTGATCGCTTACGAGATGCTGACGGGCAAGAAGCCTTTTGCCGGCGACAACTTGACGGCGGTGATCTTTAAGATCGTTTCGTCGGAGGCGACTCCGGTGACGCAGCTTTGTCCTTGGCTGGGGCCGGACGTCGATGCGGTGCTGGCGCGGGTGCTGGCGAAGAAGCCGGGCGACCGTTATAAGAACTGTCAGGATTTTGCGGAGAGTTTCCGGGCGGCGGTCCAGGGCGTCGTCGTGCCGGTGGACGCGGAAGTCGCTACGACTCCAGGGTTGGACCCATCGATTACCCAGGACCTCACTAGGGAGACTGCCGGAGCGGACGACGAGACGCAGATTGCGGCGCCGAGAATGCCTGCCTTGGGGGAAATGCCCGCGCTGCCGCCGATCGCCCGGAGCGAAAACGCCGAGCGATCGTCAAGCAAACGCTGGCTGGGCGTGATCGCGGTCTTGGCCGCTGTGGGGCTGCTGGCTTTTGCAGGGGCGGTGCAGGCGACGACGGGATCACTTTTTGCCGATCCGATGGGCGCGGCGAGAGAAGCTTGGGCGATGTGGTTCGGCGTGGCTGCGCCGGTGATGGAAGCGGAAGAACTGCCGCCGCCGGTTGAGCCGGAGCCTGCACCCACGGAGCCGGTCGAGAGCGCTTCGCAAGAGACGCCGCCGGCTACAGCCGAAGAGTTGCCGGCTACAGCCGAAGAGTCGCCGGAGCCTGTTGCCGAGCCTGCTCCGGCCCCGACGCAGACGACGCAGACAGCGCCTCCGGCAGCAGCTGATCCGCCGCCGGCTGCGGAGCCTGCCGCTGCCGCCCCCACGCGAGTTCCTCAAGCGATGACGTCGGCGTATTTTCGGACCACGCCTCCGGGCGTGACGGTAGTCGTCGACAACCGCGCGGAGTGGACCTGTCGAACGCCCTGCCGCATTGAGAATCTGCCGAGCGGCACGCGCCAGGTGACCGCTCAACTCGCGGGTTACCAGACGACGCGCCGAACGTTCCAGGCGGGCGCCGATGCGGAAATGATCATCGAGATCGAACTGGAAGACTCACGGGTCCAGTTGTTGGTCACCAGCGAGCCCAGCGGCGCCGATATTTACGTTGACGGCAGGCTGCAGGCGCAGAAGACGGACGCGAAGATTCCCTTGCCGGAAGGTACGTATCGCATCCGGGTGACGAAGGCGAATGTGGGAGAGGCCGAACAAGTTGTCCAGGTGACCCGTCAGAGCCTGCCGTTTGCACAGTTCATCCTACAGAGGCCCACGCCGTAGGGCTGTAGACTGAGAGAAGCCGAA
>CAZYOX010000393.1:0-4022 GCA_964649285.1 uncultured Bryobacterales bacterium
CCGTCGACATCGCGGTCGCCGATCTTGTCGACGTCCTCCTTCTCGTTCTTCGGATCACGGGTCTGATCGACTACCGGAGCAGGTCCGGAAGCGGGCTCGTTCTTGGCTGGCTTGTCGGGTTCCGCCGCTAGCAGCGGGATGCAGACGAGAAGGAGTGCGATGAGGCGATTCATAACCATCGACGGCGCCAGGAACTACCCTTTCGACGCGCGCCGGCCTCAGAAGTTTCAAACCGTTGCCGGCGTGAGAGCTAAATATAGGTTAACCCGTGCGCTAGCCGGCTGTCGGTTGCTCGCGAAAAAAGACCAGGAACAACGCCAAGATGAACGCGGCGATTCCGGCCGGAATGAGCCAAATGACTCGCCAATCGATGAGTTGCAGCGATTCTATCGTCTTTGCGGCGCGCTGCTGCTCCAGCTCCGGCAGTTGCGTATCGCCGGGCGGCAGAGAGGAGATCTGCGCGGCAAGGCTCTGCGCCTCGGCACTTGCTGCAATCGAAGCCGGAGGAGTGTATCGAACCTCGACCTGGCCCGCGACTTGAGCCCCAATGAACATGCCCAGACCGATGGTCAGCATGGCCAAGAAGCCTTGCGCTTGAGAGCGAATCTCCTTCGGCGCGATCTGATCCGTGTAAATTTGGCCGGTCACGAAGAAAAAGTCGTAACAGATGCCGTGCAGCACGATGCCGGCGATCATCATCCAGGCGACGGAGGCCGGCGCCCCCACGGCGAACAACGCGTAACGAGCAATCCATGCCGCCATGCCCAGGGCCAACATCTTCTTTACGCCAAGTCTGGCGAAGAACAACGGCATTAGCAGCATGAAGCCGACCTCGGACGCCTGTCCCAGGATCATCGTTCCCGATACGTTTTCGATGCCGGCCTGTTGCACTGCGCGTGCCGCAAGCTGGTAGTAGAACGCCAATGGGATGCACACCAGGAACGAACTGATCAGGAAGATGGTGAACGAGCGGTTCTTGAGCAACTGCAGCGCATCGGCGCCCAGCAACTGCGCCGCGGACACTTGGCGTCCGCGGGCCGGCGGGGGCGTATGCGGCAGGGTGAACGAATAGAGCCCGAGCAGAATGGCGGCGCCGCCGCTGAGGAGGAACATCTCGATGCGGTCTTGCCAGCCGACCCAGCCCAAGAAGAACCCGACAAAGATCCAGCCCAAAGTACCGAACACGCGAATGATCGGAAACTCCTTCTTCGAGTCCACGATGTGGTGCATGGCCAAAGAATTGGTCAGCGCGAGAGTAGGGAAGTAGCAAAGCGTGTGCGCCAGAAAGACGAGGTTGATCACGTCCGGGCTGGCCGGCGACTCCGGGTTCATCAACAGGGTCGAGCCGGCCATGAACAAGCCGCCAAGAATGTGAAGGGCCCCAAGCACCTTCTCGCTAGGGAAAAAGCGATCGGCGATCATGCCCACAAACAAGGGCGAGACCATCGCCGCGATCGGTCCGACAGAGTACGTCCAGCCAATATCGGCGCCGTCAAAGCCAATGGTGCCGAGGTAAAGCGGAGCCGTGACGTACCAAGCTCCCCAAACGAGGAACTCGAGAAACATCATGACAGCGAGGCGCAGCGCAACCGAACTCATAGAGGGCCAGTATAAGCGCTACGGGCTATTGAATTGCTGGATCCGTCTCGCTGGCCGGTTGGCCGAAGTTCTGACGTATCACATTCGAGTGATCGGTGTAAAAGTGCCGCGTGCCGGTGGACTCCGCCTGGGGATCGGCATTGACGGTATAGCCGGAGGGTGTGCCGACCATGGTGAAGACGTAGCCGGACTGCAAGCCTACAGCCAGCGTTTCGGGCAACAGATCAGCGGCGGCCGGCGAGGGCGCGCCGCTGCCGGGAGGCGGCCCTAGTTCATTCAACGACTGAGCGTAGCGTCCGTAAGTCGAAAAATACTGAATCTGCGTCGTGTTGATCGTGTGCAGACTGCGGATTGCCGCCATTTCGTAGGCCGCCTTGCGGGCCTGCGTCAGCTTCGGGATAGCGATCGCCGCGATGATCAGGATGATCGCAATGACGATGAGCAACTCAATCAGCGAGAAGCCCTTTTTCTTGTCTCGGTTTCGAATCACGCGCGTGCCGCCTTCTCTCTAGAGTACTGACGAACGAGCCTGGCGAAAAGTGCAAGCAAAGTCACGCAAACCAGTCCTCGGCGTGCAGATCGACAAACGGGTCGTCGTAGAGGTGCGTGTAATCGCGATAGATGCGGTCTATTTCGGCCATTTGATTGACTGTTAGGCGCTCTTCGGGATCAAGCATCAGCGCCTGTTCGACCAAGTCTTGACGGCGGAGAATCTCTAGGACTCCACAGAAAGAATCGCCCAACACCGCGCTGCTCACGTCTGACGCCTGCATGGCGACCTCGATGTACGGACGAGAGACAGGCAGGCGCTGAGCGCTGAGCCTCTTGGCCTCTTTGAAGTGGTCAAGCCAACGCCTGGTCCAGAAGCCCCAGGTCCGCAAGACGCCGCCGACGATCTCCAGACGAGGCTCATCCTTGTGGCCGGTGAGCGGGAAGCGGCTGACCAAGTCCAGCAGGGCTGCATCCTCGTTGCCGGTATAGAGGGTGATCTGCTGGTCGAGACCCGAGTCGCGCAATGCGCGGACGGCATCGAGTGTCGCGCGGCGACTCGGCCCGCCCAGCTGGATGGCCGCTAGCTGCCCCGATTCGCAAAGCTCGCGCCAGGTCTCGTAGGCGGTCGGCGTAGAGCCGCGTCCCGCGGCAGCCGCCATGACCGGCAAGACCTGTGCAATGGCCCGAAAACGGTCCAACTGCTGCTGCGGTTCGCTGGAAACTTCGCCGACATCTACCAATGCCAGGTGATATCCCAACTCAGCGGCGATAGTCGTCTCTTCGACTGCCGACGACGTCGATCCAGAGACAGCGGCGATGCGAATCAGCGGGTCGCGTTCCAAGTTGGCGACCTCAGTGAGCGCTTGAAGAGTCAGGCGCAGCAAGGGCCGATAGAGGTCTCCCAGCGGGACGGTCGAACAACCCACGGCCAGCCCGCCCGCGCCAGCGTCGCGGTAGTAGCGAGTCAAGGCTCGTTGAGCCGGTTCGTCGAGGGTTCCGTCGAGGCGCAAAGCCAAGGGCTGGATGGGTATCATCGCCCCGGCCTGCAGGTTCGCGCGGACTTTCTTGGATAGCCTATCTGCCAATCGGTCAGTGTCTCTAAAAGGGGGATGACGAAGCTATTGCTGGTAGATACTTGGTATCGTAAAGTACTTGTCATAAGCTTCGACTCTTTTAGCCGGTCACCGGCCGTTCGCGTCATCGTCATTGGCGGGTTGATTCTGTTTCTGCAGGCTCCGGTGCCGCTCACGTAGGCAATACTGATCTGAGTATGCCGTCTGAATTGAGGCCGCCCGCTTCCATACCTTCGTGTCCGTCAGCTCAAGAGTTTGCCGCGCTGGCGCGGCGCGCCATGGCCCAGCGGCCGTCTGCTAATGGCTTGCCGACGCGGCGCTTGGGCAAGACGGACGAGCAAGTCAGCATTCTCTGCCTGGGAGGCGCGCACCTGGGCCGCACTGGCCTGCAGGATGAGCCCGAGGCGCTGCGGATTTTTCACGCCGCGGTCGACAACGGAGTGCGCTTCATCGATAACGCGTGGGCTTATAACGACGGCTACTCGGAGGAGTTGGTAGGCAAGGCGATGAGCCCGGCGGTCCGCCAAAAGCTCTTCTTGATGACGAAGAACACAGGCCGCGACCTGACTCGCTCGAAGAGTTGCCTGGAAGACAGCTTGAGACGGCTGAGAACAGACTATCTGGACCTGTGGCAGTTCCACGAGACGAACTACGATAACGATCCAGACTGGATCTTCGAGCGCGGGGCCATTGACTGCGCGCTTGAAGCCCAGCGGGCCGGTAAGGTCCGCTACATCGGCTTCACGGGCCATAAGGATCCGCGCATTCTCAACAAGATGATCGCCAGAGGGTTCGCATGGGACACCGCGCAGATGCCGATCAACGTGATGGCTTACTTCTATCGCTCGTTCTATCAAG
>CAZYOX010000394.1:0-4015 GCA_964649285.1 uncultured Bryobacterales bacterium
GACAGCGCCCAGCACCTATGAGGAGCAGTACCGCGACGCCATCGAGGTTGGCTCCAGCGCGGAGTTCCCGTTAGGGACAGACTCCCTCGGCCGGGATCGCTGGTCGCGTCTGATCTATGGAACCCGTCTATCGCTTACGCTTTCCGCCGCTGCTGCCGCCTTGTGCGTCGTCCTCGCGGCGATTGTCGGCGGCGCGGCTGGATACCTTGGCGGACGCATTGAACGCGGCATTCTGCTGTTCATCGATCTGTTTCTGACGTTGCCTTGGCTGTTCTTGTTGCTGGCGATTCGGGCTTCGCTGCCTCTCAACGTTGCGCCCGCTATTTCGATCGCGGTGACGTTCGGGCTGTTGGGCTGCTTGGGCTGGGCTGGGCCGGCGCGAGTGGCCTGTATGGCCGTTCGGGAGTTTCGCGCCGGTGATCTGATGTTGCAGTCGCGTGCGATGGGCATGACGCCTTCGCGGGTGGTCTTACGGCAACTGCTGCCTACTCTCGGTCCTCTGCTGCGGGCTCAGTTCTGGATCGCCGTGCCGCTCTTCATTCTGAGCGAAGCGAATCTCGGCGCTCTTGGTTTGAGCGTTTCAGAACCGCTGCCGTCTTGGGGCAACCTGCTGGCCGAACTCCAGTATTTGCCCGGCATCGCCGACCAGCCGGCGGTGCTTGCCCCGGCGATCCTGCTTTGTACAACCGTGTGCTGCATCCTGCTGCTGACCCGGCGCGAGGTGAAGAACATCTAATGCGAACCCTAACCCACATTCTCGCGATCCTCTTCCTTTCCGCGGCCTCGCTTAGCGCCCAATTCGGAGGCGAACTCACTTTCGGTCTGGGCGGCGAACCAAAGAACCTGCATCCGCTTCAAGCGTTGGAAGAACCGTCCGAGGTTGTTCGCTATCTGACCAAGGCCTCACTGATTCGCATCAACCGCGTCACGCAAGAGGTCGAGCCGCAGCTCGCGTCTTCCTGGACGATTGCCGACAACGGACGCCGCATCAACTTCCAGTTGCTTGAAGGCGTGAAGTTTTCTGATGGAACTCCGTTTGACGCTCGCGACGTCGCTTATACCTTCGAGCAACTGAAGAATCCCGAATTGGCTTCGCCGATTGCCGACTCGTTTCGCCTGGACGAAGGCGCCGTCGAGGTGAAGGTCGCTTCGCCCTATCAGGTTTCCGTCCTCTTCCCGAAAACGGTCGCAGGCGTGGAACGTCTTTTTGACCCCCTGCCGATCCTGTCTTCGCGTTCGGCGCTCGGAGAGAAGGCGACGCTAGGCCCGTTCCAGATCGCCGAGTACAAACCCGGCTCGCACGTTCGCTTGACTAGAAACCCGAACTATTGGAAGAAGACCGCCGACGGGAAACGGCTGCCGTATCTGGACTCCATACGTCTGCGCATCGTGAAAACGCCTCAAGTCGAGTTGTTGGGCTTCCGCCGAGGGGAATTCGACCTGATCACCAACTTGGATCCCGAAGCCTATGAGCGTTTGGCCGCGACCAACAAGCAGGCCGTTCGGGACGCGGGCGCTTCGCTCGATGCGGAATTTATATGGTTTAACCTACGCCCGTCGTCCCCGTTGCCGGCAGCCACAAAAAAATGGTTCGCCTCCAAGGACTTTCGCCGAGCGATCTCCCTCGCAATCAATCGCGACGATCTGGTTCGCGTCGTTTACCGAGGGCACGCTCAGCCCGCCGTCGGACCGATTTCGCCCGCCAACCGTTTCTGGTTTAACAAGGAGCTAGGGGCGGCGAAGCAGGATCTCGCTGCCGCCGAAGCGCTCTTGCGCAAAGCCTCCTTCCGCAAAGTCGGCGATCAACTACTCGATTCCAGCGGCAAGCCGGTCGAGTTCTCGCTGATCACCAATGCCGGCAATCAAGCGCGAGAAAAAATGGCCGCGATGCTGCAGTACGACCTGAAGAAGCTGGGCATCCAGTTGAACATCGTCACGCTGGATTTCCAATCACTGATCGAGCGCATCACCGAGACGTTCGACTACGAGCTCTGCATGCTCGGTTTCGTCAACGTCGATCTTGACCCGAGCGCCCAGATGAACGTCTGGATGAGTTCAGCGCGGAACCATGCTTGGAATCCTGCGCAAGAGTCTCCGGCAACTCCATGGGAGGCGCGTATCGATGAATTGGTGACGCTGCAAGCAGAGTCGGCTGATCCGGCCGTGCGCCGCAAGGCGTTTAATGAGGTACAGATGATTGTGCAGCAAGAGGCTCCAATCATTTATCTCGTGCACAAGAATCTGCTGTCGGCTGTTTCGCACAAGCTACGCGGCGTCCAACCCGGCTCGCTATGGCCCAGCGTGATCTGGAACATTGAAGAGATACAAAAGCCGGCGGGAGCCAAGAAATGATCCCCAACGAGCCGCTGCTATCCGTTCGCCTCACCGCCGGTTACGAGCCGGGCAAAGCGGTACTCGAAGGCTTCGAGCTGGACATAGCCCCTGGAGAGATCATCGGCTTGGTGGGCGAGAGCGGGTCGGGCAAGAGTACGTTGGCTCGTGCATTGCTGCAACTGGACCGCTTTAGCGGCGGCTGGAGCAAGGGCAGCGTCGTTTTCGAAGGGCGCGACCTCAAGCTTTGCGCAGAACGCGAACTGCGCAGCCTGCGAGGCCGGCGCATGTCGCTTGTCTTGCAGAGCCCGATGACGGCCCTCAATCCCGGCTTGCGCATCGAGAGCCAACTCAAGGAAGCCTGGCTGGCGCACGCGTCGCGCACGAAGGGAGAGGACTTTGATGCCATCGCCGCCCGCGCCTTGGGAGAAGTCCAACTACCGACGGAGAGAGCCTTCAGACGGCGTTATCCCGGTCAGATCAGCGTAGGACAAGCGCAGCGCGTGCTGATCGCCATGGCCATCCTGCATCGCCCGGCGCTGATCATCGCCGATGAAGCGACCAGCTCGCTCGATCCCCTCACGCGCGTAGGCGTGCTGCAGTTGTTCCAGAATCTCAACCGCCGCCTTGGCATGGCCGTGCTTTTCATCAGTCACGACCTACCGTCCGTCATGGCAATTAGCGACCGCATCGCGATCTTGAGGGCGGGGCGCATCATCGAGTGCGCTTCCCCTGACCAAATCGTTTCCGGTCCGAACGAGGGTTACACTCGCGACCTAGTGAATGCGATGCTGATCGCACTGCCAAGGGACCTTCGACCACAACTTGGCGACGAGCGGAGCACACCGCTTCAGACCGTGCCAAGTCGATGAAATGGGGGCGGTTTTTAACGCCCGCCAGAAGCCGCGCACGCTCGCCTAATCGATTGGCTTGCGCAGAGAGAACTTATCCCGCAGGCCGGTTATACTCGAAAGTTGGCGCTTGTCGCCTTCCCCTCATGTCGGGGCGGTAGCTCAGTCGGTAGAGCATCGGCCTTTTAAGCCGCTGGTCGTGGGTTCGAGTCCCACCCGCCTCACCATTTCCAAGCGTCGGAGAGACGCAGTCCGCACAGCCAAAGGTTGCTTGCGGCGGTCGCGCAGTATTGTGCGTCTGCCGCGGCGGCTTTCCTATACTGGACTGTCCGCTACGTCCGGGAGACTCAAGAGAGGTTCAATGGCCGCACAAGAGAATATTCAACTCCTGCAGATTATGGGCGGCTCGGTACTTTCGCGCATGGTTGCCGCCATCGCCGAGTTCGGCGTCGCCGACCTGATTCCAGCGAACTCGGCGCGGCCGGTCGCGGAGCTGGCCTCTGCTACAGGCTGCGACGAGCGCACTCTCTACCGCTGTTTGCGCTACTTGGCGAGCCACAACATCTTTGAAGAGGGACCGCAGGGTTCGTTCGCCCTGACTCCCCTCGCCGCGGCATTGCGCACGGACGCCGCGGGATCGTTCCGGGACGGCGCGCGCATGTTGGGCCGGATGTTCCCGGCAGTCGCCGAGCTGGAGAACACGCTTCGCGACGGCGAGAATGGCATCGTCAAGGCCTTCGGTCAACCATTGTTCGAATTCCTGCCGAATCATCCGGAGTTGGCGGCGATCTTCGACGGCGCCTATGCGCTGCTGGCCGGGTCGGCCGGGGCCT
>CAZYOX010000395.1:0-4015 GCA_964649285.1 uncultured Bryobacterales bacterium
GTACGCAGAACTCGGCAGCGGCTTGATTGGCTCGACGCTCCTGTTCGGGGATAGCATCGGAAGTCCCAGCTTTTTCACCCTCTAGACCGGCATCGATCACTTCTTCCTTTTGTCCGTCGCCCCTCAGGACGTGTTCAATCTCATGACGCAACACAAACCAGAAGTTGTCGATGTAATCACGGCGAAGGGTCATGCCGATAACCGGTGCTTTGTCGTTCAGCCAGAAGCAAACGCCATCGATTGTTGAACCGGGCAGCTTCTCAACCACTACAAATCTGACGCCACACTGCGTCAGCACTCTCGAAACATGTCTGGTCTCTTCCGGCTCAATCCGAAGAGACTCAAGCTCGGAGAGGGCCGCTCGGAGAGCGCTTTCCGTGTAGCGCGGTACTGATATCTGACTCGCGATTTGCTTGACGCGAAACAGCCACGCCACTTGATCCGGGGGCACGTCACGCTCTTCATAGCCGCCACTCTTCCTCGCGGCATGAGCCAGATAGGGAATCTGCTCCGAGTCCTCTACGTCGAAGAATCGGCACAACTGTTCTTCAATCAGCGTTGCATCGGACTCTTCGATCCACTCACGCTTGATCATCTCGCGGACGGGGTAGGCGTTTTGGAGACGCGCCCGCTTCGCAACACCGGGGGCCGGCTCTTCGGCCCGCGATAGCTCGTAAGACTTCTGCAAGTTGAGGAAGAACTCGGCAGGAACATCAAAGGCATCCCCTAGCGCTTTCGCCATCTCCGGGCTGACACCACGCTTACCGGAAAGGATCATGTTCAAGGCTTGCTCCGCACACCCCAAAATGAACGCAAGATCGCGCTGAGCCCAGCCTCTAGCCTCTAGCTCCTCGCGAATGTAATAACCCGGATGCTTGACCCAAGTTGCGCTCATCGTGCCCACGTTCGTTACCTCCGTTCAGTGGTAGTCTTCGACATCCAGGACGGTAACCTTCGGCGGGTTGCAGTCAGTGTCTATCGTGAACACCAATCGCCACTGATTGTTGATACGAATAGAACGCTGGCCTTCTCGATCTCCCACAAGCTTCTCGTAGCGAAGACTCCGCCAATTCCTAAGGGTGCGTTCATCAGGCGCATTCCTTATGACGTGAAGCTTATCCCGGCAAGAGTTAATCACCGAGACCGGCAGTTTCGTCTGGGCGGCTTGGTCGGTTTCTATTAGCGCTAACCGCGCCTTCTTGAACTCAACCTGCATCCGCCGCGTCGATTCCTACACGCTTGATTCTACCGGGAGTAATGGAAATAAATCAACTATTTAACGTAATTAGTTAAATTGAACAAAATGCTTGACAAGCTGTCATGATTCGTTCATCATGTTCTTGTGAACAAGCTGAGTACGGCCAAGCGCGTCCAGATTCTTTCGGCCTTGGTTGAGGGCAACAGCCTCCGCTCCACGTCCCGCATGGTCGGCTGCTCTATCAACACCGTGACAAAGCTGCTCGTAGACCTTGGCCACGCTTGCGCGAAGTACCAAGACAAAGCCCTCCGCAACCTTCCCTGCCGCCGTATCCAGTGCGATGAAATCTGGAGCTTCTGCTACTCGAAAGCGAAGAACGTCCCGCTCGACAAGCAAGGCCAATTCGGCGTAGGCGACGTCTGGACGTGGACCGCGATTTGTGCGGATACCAAGCTGATTCCGACCTGGTACACGGGCGACCGTGGAGCGGACAGCGCGTGGGACTTCATGCAGGATCTTTCGGGCCGTCTAGCCCATCGCGTGCAACTGACGACGGACGGCCATGGCGTCTATCTGAACGCCGTGGATGAGGCGTTCCGTGGCCAGGTGGACTACGCCCAATTGGTCAAAATCTATGGGAAGGACAACAGCGAACCCGACACGCGCTACAGCCCTGCCAAGTGCAACGGCGCGAAGAAAGAAGCGCGATTCGGTAACCCCGATCAGGCGCACATCTCCACTAGCTACGTAGAGCGGGCGAACCTCACGATGAGAATGGGGATGCGCCGGTTCACGCGTTTAACGAATGCCTTCTCAAAGAAGGTTGAGAACCACGCGCACGCCGTGGCGATCCACATGATGCACTACAACTTCGCCCGCGTGCATAAGTCTCTCCGGGTCACCCCGGCGATGGAAGCGAAGGTTTCCGATCACGTTTGGTCGCTGGAAGAGATCGTCGGGTTGCTGGACTAGCGATCACTGCGCTAGCATTCCGGCCACCATGGCACTCTTCTCGATCAGCTACGACCTTGTGACACCCGGACAGGACTATGACGCACTGAGCCAGCTTGGCGCTAAGCGTGCGCTGCTTTCAAATTGGGTCGTTAAGCGGTCGGACTTTACCGCGACAACGCTCCGGGAGCATATAACCCAATACCTAGACGCCAACGACCGGCTTTTTGTCATCGAGGTCGAGGACTGGGCCATCAGGAATGGCATGACCAAGATCAATGATCTTTAGGCCGGTCTGCAACGCCTTCACTAGTTCGCTGAGCGTGCGGCGCTCGTCGCCGTTCTCGGGCTCGACGTGTACACCGCCCTGCCACCAGTACACTTTCATCGTTCGTTTACCTCCGATTTCAAACTGAGACACTACCGGAAGTCGACGCTTGCAATTCCCACACCGAGCAGTGACTATAATCCCGCAGGCTTGTGTCGCCAATCATGGCAAGGAGTGCGGTGATGAGTCTTAAGAATCTCGGCTTACTCGCGTTGGCATTAATCATCCGTGGCGCAGCTGTTGGTCAGAGCGGCGCCGCGCCTGAGTTGGCTTATCAAGCGGAGGCCGCTTGGCCCTTGCCGCCGACCAGCGCGGCCGGCGCGCCAGGACTGTGGAACTTTATTCAGGTTTCGGGCGTTGCGGCAAATTCCGACGGTGACATTCTGGTCCTCCACCGCGGCGCTTACCCGATCTTGCAGTTCAAAAGCGACGGGCGCTTGGTCCGCGCATTCGGAGACGGCCTGTTCAGCGAGGGCAAGGTCGGCGGCATCGCACCCGAACATCAGGTAAAAGGCCGCTCGACCTACACGGCGGTTTACGGTCCGGCCGGCTGCACTTCTTGCGGCGCCCATTCCATTCGATTGGACCCCCAAGGAAGCATCTGGGTCGTTGATGCTCCCGGGCATGTGATTTACAAGCTCAGCCAAGACGGGCAAATCGTGATGCAGTTGGGCACGAAAGGGGTCTCCGGCACAGGACACAACACCTTCAACCTGCCCACCGACATTGCATTTGCGCCGAACGGGGACCTTTACGTTAGCGACGGTTACCGGAGCCAACGCGTCGTGCGATTCACCCGCGACGGAAAATACGTGACCGAGTGGGGTGGTTGGGGATCGGGACCGGGACAATTTTACTTGCCGCATAATCTGGCGATCGACGCCCAGGGCCGGGTCTACGTCACCGATCGCGAGAACCGGCGAATCGAGGTCTTTGACGGCAACGGAAAGTTCTTGAAGGAGTGGCCCACCGAGGCCCGCGTCTCCGGGCTGTTCATGACCAAGGACCAACACCTTTGGGCCGGCGATGCGCTCTTCGACTTAGACGGCAAGTTGCTCGGAAGATTGCCCGGCGCACCGGGCGGCCACGGCGTCGTCGTGACGGCTTCCGGAGACGTTTATTTGGCGCAACTCAACGGTACGGTGCAGAAGTTCGTCAAGAAATGACCGCAGCGCCGAAAGCGAACCCCTTCTAGCCTCGCGGCCCGTCGTGGCGTTGAGTCGCGGCGCGCCTTCGCACATTTACTCGCTTGCTTGGCCCAGCCGCGCCGCCTGGTGGATGGCCGCTCGAATTCGTGCATACGCGCCGCAGCGGCAAAGGTTGCCGTTCATCGCGTCGTTGATATCTGCATCGGAGGGCTGCGGTTTCTTCTCAATAAGCGCGCAGGCGGACATGATCTGCCCAGCTTGACAATATCCGCACTGCGGAACGTCTAGTTCGGCCCAGACCTGCTGGACGGGATGCGACCCGTCGATGGAAACGCCCTCAATCGTCGTGATTCTTGCGCCGGCGGCGTCCGCTACTTTGGTGATGCAGGA
>CAZYOX010000396.1:0-4014 GCA_964649285.1 uncultured Bryobacterales bacterium
AAAGAGCGTGATCGCCTGCTCGACCACCTGGGCAGCCGCCTTGATCTTGGCATCCGGGGTGTCTTTGTCCAGGGCCCGCAGCTCATAGAGAATGTCGGGCAGCTTGGCCCCCATCTCAAAGGTCTGCTTGACCAGCTGCTGATCCCGATCCTTATCCGCCTCGGAGGCCTCATGGGTCAGCTTGGCCTGCTCGGCCGCAAGCTCCAGTTTCTTGAGCTCCAGCTCATGCTGGCGGTCATCGCTGCGCTCCCGGTGCAGGCGAGCATCTTCAAACAGGGTCTGGCGCTGGTAGGTCTCCCACTCTTGAGCATCCAGGCCGGCCCGCATGGCTTGACGCTCGATCTGGGTGTGGGTGTCGACGATCGACAGCAGGTGCTCGGAGCGCATCTGGTTAAACCGCTGCCAGGTTTCCTGCTCGGCCTTGCGTCCCTCCCGGCGCTGGCGATTGTAATCCAGATCGACCTGCAGCTTGGTGATGCCGGCCCGCATCCGGCCCAGCGGCTGGCCCTCGTAATCCAGGGCGATATCCGCCTTGGCTAACTGGTGCTGGGTGCGCTGCTCGCGGGCCTGATCCAGGTGTGTTTGCAACAGCGCCTGGGCGGCTTGGGTGTAGATGGTGCTCTCAGACGAGACGGCTGGGGCGCGGGATGAGGTGTCGGCGGGGGGGCGGTTTTGGGGAACGGGGTGGTAGCGATCGTCGATGATGACGCCAGTACGGTTGCCATCGGCGTCATAGACGTCGCGGGCGGTTGATCCGGTTTTGGTTGGCAGGCGAATCGGGTCGGTGGGGGTCTTGTCGGCTTGGGACAAGGCAGGCTCCTCGATGACTCTTTATGCATATATCTCTGGGTAAAATATGTATTCAATCAACCTACGCGCTATAAGTATCTAGCTTCGATTGTAGGGGGCAGTCAGACTCCCGTCAACTAGTGGGATAGTCTGGGCCAGATAGGTGGTCAGGTTGTGACCGCGTTATCTGGGATAGCCTCCCCCACTAAGGCTCCCCCCTGACGCTGGTGGGGGTGCCTGGGTGGGTCACATGAGACAATAGAGAGTGACGAGATTTCCCCGCCTTTTGTTGATCGGCCGCCAGGCCCTCTCACCAACCTGCCGCGGGTGCTCCATTCCTGCCACACATAAACGGCACGGGTCCTGATGGGGCACACCCGCTCGAGCCAATGGCGCTGCTGACCTAACACGTCTGGCCGGCGGCCAGCGATGGCCGTTGTCGCGTCACGTCTGGACGGATGCGAAGCGACCCGCCGGTTTAAAGCCAAGTCCAGTTCACCGGCCGGGAGTGAGAGTTGATCAGCAAAAGGCGGCCTCGTTCGATTTGAAAACTACTCGCTAACCGGCGAGCCAGACAGCTCTGTGAGCACGGCAAACCAGTAGGCCATCTTGGGTTTTCTCCGGGTAAACCCCTCCCCCACCGCCGCCGTTCTGATCGAGCCGGCATACTCCTTGGTTCGCTGCCGGGCCTGATACATCAGCTCGATAAAGGCCGCCTCATCCAGCCCGCTCTGGCGATAGAGGTTGACCGCCCGGCTGACCGATGAGCGCAAGGGCGCCTGGTCGGCAAACTCGCGGGCGAAATCCTCGACGAACGGCAACAGCATCATCCGGGCGCCGATTTCGTCAAAATCCGGGTGGGTACCTTTCGAATCTTCGAAGTCATCTTTTTCTTGTACATCTGTCTTTTGTTCGACTCTATATTGTGGGTTCTGATTCTGCCCTACCCCTGGTTCCAAATTGAGCCCGGGGTCGGGCGAATTTCGAACTACCCCCTCGATGGGGTGGTTTCGCGGCGATACCACCCCTGACTCAACCTGATCATCGCGAAACCGCAGGCCATAGACGTTGGTGTCATAGTCGCCCTCCTCGCTTTTCACCTTGCGAATGACGATGATGCCTTTCTCCTCGAGCCCGGCCACACCCCGCCTGACCGATGAGCGGGACAGGCCCGTACCCCGATCAAGTACCCGCCCGTCGCGGGTGGTGATGCCGTCGATCATCTGGTTGAGGGAGATGGCGTCGGCGTTTTTGCCAAAGCCAAAGGTGCGCCGGATGATATACAGGAGGACTTTCAGCTCCGCCTCGGACAGCTCCGGCATGAGGATATCGGTGACAGCATTGGGCAATTGGGTAAATTGGGGCGCACTGAAGCCCTCGTAGTAGAACTTTGGCTTGCCCTCCCCCTTGGCCATTTCCCCACCTCGCCATTCACCCAGCCAGCCATTTAGCCATTACGACGCCTGGCTGTCTAGACGTTCAGATGCCAGCCGCTGAATGGCCTCGGCCACCAGATCGGACAGCTCCGGCTTCTCGCCGGTTTTTCGGTATTCGCTTATCTGCAACTCGTTCAACAGTAATACTACATCGCTCGGAATGTGGTAGGTACGCTTCTGCCGGGGGATCTTGACTTGCTCCTCGACCGGCGCATCCTCCGATCCCGTCCGGGCAAACAACCCTTTTCGCTCAGCAACCGGTGACTTACGTGCCATCGTGTAGCAACTCCTTGGCAACCTCTCGATAGGCCAGGGTGGCGGGGGAGGCGGGGGCATACTCGCGCAGGGGCTGACCGGCGGCGGCCGCATCCCGCACCGCCACCGCCTCCGGGATGGGGGTGGCAAAGACGCGCAGGTGATTTAATTCCTCCCGGACTCGGGCCACCACATCAGCAGCGTGATTGGTTCTGTTCATCCTGGTTGGCAGGATGCCGGTCACCCGCAAGGCCGGATTGAGCTCGCGCTGCATCTCCTCGACTGTTTGCAGCAGCAGCCCCACTCCCAACAGGGCATAAAACTCGGCCGCCATCGGGATCAGGATCTCGTCAGCCGCCGAGAGGGCGTTGACGGTCAGGATGCCCAGAGACGGCGGGCAGTCGATCAGGATGTAGTCGTAGTTGGCCTTGATCGGCTCGAGGGCCTGTTTGAGCCGATCCTCCCGACGGGTGCGGGTGACCAGGTAATGCTCGAGATGGGCCAGGTGGATGTTGGCCGGGGCCAGATGCAGGGTAGGGGAGATGGGGATGAGAATGTCAGACAGGGAGCGCTTGTGGTCAAGCACCTCGGAGATATCCGCCTCCAGCTCGCCGGCGGAGATGCCCAAGCCTTCAGCTAGATGGCCTTGGGGGTCAAGGTCGACCAGCAGTACCCGCTGAGCGCAGGCGGAGAGTTCCGCGCCGAGGTTGACCGCTGAGGTCGTCTTGGCGGTTCCGCCTTTTTGACTGCTGATCGCTATCGCTCTGGGATTGGTCATGTGATCCTGCCGTTCATCGGGTTGATCATGGTGGGGAGTGTAGATGTTCGGATGTTTGGCTGTCAACGACGTCCGGCAAGGGGGCTAGCGGGGCCGTTTGGCTGGCGGGATGGGTAGATGGCTAGAACGTGGGATGGAGCGCCATACAGACCGCCTGACGGCCTGCTGGGGAAATGTTTGGCTGGGGGAGGAGAGTGAGAATCGGCCTTCCTTTATATAGGGGTTGTGATGAGGGGGAGCGAGCCCGGCATTATGTCACGTTTCATATCCCACAAAGATTTGATGGAGCGGGGGAGCGTTAACTCCTTGCTGACCCCACCGCCAGTCGAAATACCCGCCCCGTGAGTAATTGGTGCCGGCCGAGTGATTCGAACACCCGTAGCCCGAAAGGGCGCCTGGTCTACAGCCAGGAGCAATTGACCACTATGCGAGGCCGGCCAGGTTAGTTAGGCGTTGGGAGATGGAGTAGGGGAGGGTGCTTTCTTGCGACCGATGCGGATGCGGTAATCGCTTTGCCATTTAGAATGAGCGGACTTGCATTTATCACATCGGCATCCGCGCCAGTAGCAGGCCGGTGTCCCATGACCTTTTCGCTTCGTGTCATAGATATAGGTCTTAAATAGATGGCAGGTGTAACACAATACCTGACACTTGGCGATCTCTTCATTTCTTCGCTTCTCTGACCATGACCAGATAGCATGATGGGTTTTCTGGGCAGGGTCGATATGATCCAGCTCTAGGTTATCGGTTGCTCCG
>CAZYOX010000397.1:0-3985 GCA_964649285.1 uncultured Bryobacterales bacterium
CTCCCCTAGTTCGCGGATCATTTTGCGGACCTCGCGAATCTGATTGGGGTCGAGGCCGCTGGTGGGCTCGTCCATGATCAAGATGTCGGGTTCGTGGAGCAGGGCCTGAGCCATGCCGACGCGTTGTCTGTAGCCCTTGGAGAGCTTGTGGATGCTCTTCTCCAGGACCTCTTCCAATCGGCACTGGGTGATGACGGCATCGAGCCGGCTATTAAGGCGGCCGTCGTCGAGGCCTCGGGCCTGGCCGAAAAATCGCAGCAACTCGAGTGGGGTCATCTCGGGATAGAGCGGGCCGTTTTCGGGGAGATAGCCAAGACGCTGGGCCGCCTCGATGCGTTCAGCGGCAACGTCGAACCCGGCGACGCGGGCGCTGCCGGAAGTCGGCGAGAGGTATCCGGTGAGGATCTTGAGCGTGGTCGATTTCCCGGCGCCATTGGGACCGAGGAAGGCCACAACCTGACCCACAGACACACGGAAAGAAACGTCGCGAATAGCGGCAAAGCTGCCATAAAGCTTGCTGAGGGCAATGGCTTCGATGGCTACCGGGCCAGTCGGGTCCATAGTCGTCCTACCTATTGCGCTGCGTGCGCGGAGATGTGCGTTGAGTCGATTCTCGCCGGGACGGGAAGGACCGTCCGCCAGTCGCTTAGTTTAGACGAAGGAGAAAAGCGGAGGTTAGCACGGGTAACCGGGCTCACTCGGCGGAGGCTGAATCGAGGCCCGCATTGGCGCGGATAATGCGGACGGTTTCTTGATCGAAATCGCCGAGCACGGCTTCGACCTTTTTCAGATCAAGTTGGGCCTCTTTCAACTCCTTAATGACCTGGTTACGCATTTCGACGACAAGGTTGCGTCCGTCGGAGCGAGCGGCGGACGCTTCTTGCATGAGGCGCATGGTGGACGAGGTTCCAAACTCGGCAATCTCAGCGTTGACCTCACGCAGCCGATAGCGGGCCCACGCGATGTGCTGGTTGGTGCGCACGAGCCGGGAGGCGGAGTCGGCGCCGCGCGGCAACTCCGGAGCGGCTTGCCAGTGCTCCAGGAGCCACTGCAAACGGCGTTGATCGGAGGCACGATAGGCGCGAGTGGCCTCGGCCATGAACTCGTGCCGGCGACGGCGCTCTTCGAAGTCATCGGCGAGATCGGGGTGGATCCTACGCGCGAGCGATCGGAATAGCCGACGAACTTCGTCTTCCGGCCTGAAGGCCTTCTGAGGGATCTCGTCGGGAGTCACCTTGATATTTGCTTTCAGGGCGCCTGTCCGAGCGCGATTGACCTCCGCCCAGGCGCGGAGTATTCGCTCGCGAAGTTCTTCCAGTTGGTTATACCGAGCGCCGACGGCCGGGCGGAATCGCCTTTCGAAATCGCGCAGTTGTTGGCGCAGCCGATCGCGCTCCGCCTCTAGCTCGGCGAGCCGATCACGCAATTCGGCCAACAAAGCCAGGCGCCCAGCCAGCGCCTTGGTCGGCGGCGGTTCATAACGAACAAGAGCGAGGGTCACGGCGAAGGAAATGGGAGAAGGCGCGCTACGGAGTCCGCAGGCGCCTCGTTCTCTCGATTCTACCGTGGCTTCTGGGCTAGGCGTTCCGCTTGCTGCGCCGGCGCATTACGATCAAAGCGAGCAGCAAGATCGCGAGGCCGCCGCAGGCGAGCCGTACCATTTCAGGTTCCATAAATTCCTCCTTAGGTTCCCGTCATCATCGGAATCAGCTTGGTGAAGATGGTGACGATGACAGGACCGACCGTAACGACAAAAAGGGACGGCAAGATGCAGAAGAAGATGGGGAAAACGAGCTTGATGCCCATCTTGGCGGCCTTCTCTTCGGCACGCTGCCGCGCTGTAAGACGCATGAATTCCGAATGGGTGCGCAGCGTCTGGGCGATGCTGGTGCCGAAGCGGTCCGCCTGAACCAGTGTGCTGACGAGCTTTTTGACATCGTCGACGTCGGTTCTTGTGCCGAGATTCTTAAGGGCCTCAGCGCGGCGCTTGCCGTGGCGCATCTCTAGATTCGTGACGGCGAACTCTTGGCTCAGTTCGGCATAGCTCTCTTGCAATTCGCGGCTTACTTGAGTGATGGCTTGATCCAGTCCAAGTCCCGACTCTACGCAGACAACCAGCAGGTCGAGAGCGTTGGGTAGGGCTTTCTCAATCCGTTTGCGGCGCCGTTTGACCAAGTGGTTCAAAACCTCGCTGGGGCCCATGTAGCCGAGGCCCGCGGCAAATACGGCCAGCAGCAACTGCGAATCGACGCCGATACCGAACTGCCGGCAGCAAACCCAGGCAATTAAGGGCAAGAGCAAAGTACTGAGGAGTTTGACGCCGAGGAAGATCCTGAAAGCGCTGGGAGCACGCAACCCGGCAGCATAGAGCTGCTTCTGCATCGCGCTAAGATCCGCGGGCGAGGCGGGCATCAACTCGCCGACCTTAATGAGCGCGTCGCGGAAGGCCATGCTCGGGTGGCGGGCCTCAGCCTGCCGCGCCTCGCCGATGACCCGCTCCACCATGTTCTGCGGGCTAACCCAGAACCGCATCCCGAGCAGATACGAGACGCTGGCGATGAAGAGAAACATGAATAGAGAGAGCAGCAAAGCCATGTCACACCTCGATCTTGACGATCTGCCTCATAATCAGGAATCCCGCGCAGACGAATAGGACGGCCAGTCCAGCCATCCATCGGCCCATCTCGTCTTCGACGAAGAACATCATGTGGGAGCGATTGACGAAGTACATCATGATCGCGACAACGATCGGGATCGCCGTCAGGACGGCGCTGGACATCCGCCCGTGCGCGGAGATCGTGCGAATTTGACCGCGCAACTTGAATCGCTCCCGGATGAGACCGGCGAGTTTCTCGAGGATCTCGCCGAGATTGCCGCCAGTGCGCTTTTGCAGAATCACCGCTGCCACAAAGAAGCGAACGTCCAACATGGGCATGCGCTTGGCTAGCTTCTCTAGAGCGATGTCGATCGGCAGACCAAGGTTTTGCTCCTCGAAGACAATGCGGAACTCCGAGGCGAGCGGTTTGTCGAACTCCTTCTGCAACATGTCCAAGGAAACCGAGAAGGCGTGCCCGGCGCGCATCGCGCGAGCAACAAACAGCAGCGCGTCGGGGAACTGGGCTTCGAAGGCGGCGATGCGTTTCTTTCGCGCCCGCCGGAGATAAAGCAGCGGCAGCGTGGCAGCACCAAAGGCTGCGAAGAAGCTGACGAAGCGTATCCCTGGGGGAAGCATATACCAGCAGAAATTGAACGCTACAAAGGCGCACCCTAGACAGCCAAGGACGATCCGCCCAGGTAGCCACTCGACTCCGGCTTGCTCAGCCATCTGCTCCAGCCGGCGGTCCATGTTGAACCAGGTGAGGATGCGTCCGCCAATGTTGCGTGGGGCGGCGTCGCCTTCAAACAGAACTCCCTTTCGCGCGGGCCGGTCGGCGTCGGCGCCAGCCTTTTTGCCGCGATTGACGAGCCGGTCATGCACTTCTCCGGCGTCACGCTTGTCGAAGTAGGAGTGAACCGCAAGGTAGATGCCCGCTGAGAGCGCCATGGCGAAGATGAAAATGATGGCGAGGGTCACAGTTGCGCGCTCCTTAGCGAATTTCCTCGACGGATTCGAACACTTCCGCCGGAAGATGAATTCCGTGGGCCAGCATCCGTTCGTAGAAGCGTGGACGAATGCCGGTGGCGGCGAAGCGGCCAAGCACGCGGCCTTCCTCGGAGAGACCGCGCTTCTCAAACACGAAGAGGTCTTGCAGGGTCACGGTGTCCCCTTCCATGCCGCCGACCTCGGTAATGGACATTACTTTGCGCGAACCGTCGCTTAGGCGGGAAGTCTGCACGATGACGTCGAGCGCGGAGGAAACCTGTTGTCGGATCGATGTCAAGCCGAGATTGGAATTGGCCATGGTGACCATGACTTCCAAGCGAGTCAATACGTCGCGCGGCGAGTTGGCGTGGACGGTGGTCATCGAGCCGTCCTGGCCGGTAT
>CAZYOX010000398.1:0-3983 GCA_964649285.1 uncultured Bryobacterales bacterium
GTCGGTCAATAGAGTCACCGGGATCGAATCTTGTTGCAATTCCCATACGGTCAAGCGAGCGCCTTGCATAAAGGGCCGCGTCTCGTTGGCCATCACCGCGACCGGATTGCCGGCCTCGATCGCCGCCCGGATCACGCCCAGCGCCGTGCCATAGCCGCCGGTAGCCAGCGCTCCGGCGTTGCAATGCGTCATCACCGTCGCGCCTTGCGGCAACAAAGCGGCGCCATGTCGCCCCATCGCCTTGTTGATCTCGATGTCGTCCCGCAACACTTCTTTCGCTTCGTCAATCAAACGCTGCCGCAGCGCCGGCAGTTTGACGCCCTGCGTGCGCAACACCGCGTACAGCCGCTTCATGCGCTCAATCGCCCAAAACAGATTCACTGCCGTGGGACGCGTCGCCGCCAGCACTTTAGCGATTTCCTCAACCTGTGCATCCAGGTTTTCATCGGACGCTTTTTCCACGCCGATCGCGAATCCCATCGCCGCCGCCACGCCAATCGCCGGAGCGCCGCGAATCACCATGGTCTGAATTGCTTCCGCCACTTCCCGGTAATCCCTGCAAGTGATGTACGTTTCTTCCGCGGGTAAGACGCGCTGGTCGATCATGACCACGCCCTCATCCGTCCACTCAATTGTCTTAACCATAAACCTCTTCCTAACCGCCGCCTCAGGGCGCAGCCTGATCTAGTCCGTATTCCTTGGCTACGAAATAAGCCCCGAACTGCAATCCGTTGTAGGCGATGTGCATCACAATCGCCGGCCACAGCGAACCCGTTTTCCAGCGCACAAACCCAAACGCAGCGCCCGCCGCAAGAAGCAACACCAAGATCTGCCAAGACCAGCCGTATTGCCCGCCGTGCGGCGCCGTGAAAATCAAACTGGTAATGATGATCGCCGCGACCGGGCCCAGGCCTCTCTCCAGCGGCAGGTACAAGAAGCCGCGGAAAGCGACCTCTTCCGTGACCGGCCCCAAGAGCACAGCGAAAATCCCGATCAGCCAAAGCGTGTTGGGGTCCTTCAGCAACTCCATCATCGGCGTATCGCTCGGGGCGCCAATCAATTGCCCTAAGATGCCGACGGCGAAGGCAAGCGCGCAGCCAAAGATGACGAACCAATAGGTCGAAGTCCGATAGCTCGTAAATCCAAGAGCTTCCCCAAAAGGCAAATCGTACTTGATCGAGACGATGTAGTAGATAAAGCCGAAAACCAGGATCCACCAAAGCGCCTGGATCCCCAACGACCAATAAACGAGATACGGAGGCTCGGAAAGCGGAGCGTGAACTCCAAAGAAGTTACTCAGTACCGCGCTGGCTACCGCCGCCAGCCCAGCGCAGACGCCTAGCGCCACGGCCGCGAAAAGCAGCATGCCAACCAGGTCCCAATAGGACCACATGTCCCGCCGTGGCGGGACCGCGGCGGAAACGTCCCCAGGCAGCACGGGAGCAGGCTGCGGATCAAGAGGATCATGTTCCATATGGGAAGCTTCTATCCTAGCAGCGACCTACTGAATCTTCCGCCCACCGGAGCCCAGCCGCGTAAGCGGCGGGTCCTAACGCCCACCATCAACAGCGCCGCCTCCCCTACAGCAACATCTTTGCCAGCTCTCTACCCGTGAAGCTCGTCTCGCAGGTCGCTACATGCTCGGGAGTGCCCATGGCTATCACCTGGCCGCCCGCGTCGCCGCCTTCCGGGCCCAAGTCGACGAGCCAATCGGCCGACTGGATCACGTCCAAGTTGTGCTCGATGACGATCACGGTATTGCCCAGGTCCGTCAGACGATGCAGCACTTCGAGCAGCTTGCGCACGTCTTCAAAATGCAGCCCCGTCGTCGGCTCATCTAACAGGTAAACCGTCTGGCCGGTCTGTCTCTTGCTCAACTCCCTGGACAGCTTCACGCGCTGCGCTTCGCCGCCCGACAACGTCGTCGATGATTGCCCCAAGTGCAAATAGCCCAGTCCCACTTCCAGCAAAGTGCGCAAGCGGTTATGGATATTCGGCAAATTCTCGAACAGCGGCGCGGCCTCTTCAACCGTCGACTCCAGCACGTCCGCGATCGAATGGTGCTTGTATTTCACCTGCAACGTTTCGTAGTTATAGCGGCGCCCCCGGCAGACATCGCAGGTCACGAACACGTCGGGCAGGAAGTTCATCTCAATGCGGCGCTTGCCGTCGCCCTGGCAGGCCTCGCAGCGCCCACCCTTGACGTTGAAACTAAAGCGGCCGGGCTTATAACCCCGCGCTCGCGACTCGGGCAGCGTCGAATAGAACTCGCGCAGCGGTGAAAACAACTGCGTATAAGTCGCCGGATTTGAGCGCGGCGTCCTGCCGATCGGCGATTGATCGATGCGCACAACCTTATCCACATATTGCAGCCCGGCAACCTGACGGTGTGCGCCGGGCGTGTTCTGCGAGTGATACACGTGCTGCATCAACACCGGATAGAGAATGCCGTTGACTAGCGTCGACTTGCCGCTGCCCGATACCCCCGTCACGACCGTCAGAGTCCCGAGCGGAAACTCCGCATCGATGTTCTTCAAGTTAAACGCCTTGGCCCCGCGCACGATCAGCCGCTTTTCGCCCGCCGGACGGCGCATATCCGGCACGCCCGTTTCCTTGCGCCCGCTTAGGTACTGACCCGTCAGCGAATGCTCCGATTTCGCAATCTCCTCCGGCGTCCCTTGCGCAACCAACTCGCCGCCCAGCCGACCCGCACCCGGCCCCAAGTCGACCACGTAGTCGGCGCGCTCAATCGTTTCCTGATCGTGCTCCACCACCAAGATCGTGTTGCCCAAGTCGCGCAGCCGGAAAAGGCTATCGAGCAGACGCGCGTTGTCGCGCGCATGGAGGCCAATCGAAGGCTCGTCCAGCACGTAAAGCACGCCGCGCAACTGTGTGCCGATTTGTGTTGCCAAACGCACCCGTTGCGCTTCGCCGCCCGACAACGTCGCCGCGGAACGGTCCAAGCTCAAGTAATCCAGGCCGACCCGCGACAAAAAACGCAACCTGGTCTGCACCTCATCCAACACGCGCCCTGCGACTGCTTTTTGGCGCTCGTTTAAAACCAACGTTTCGGCCACGACCATCGCGCGCCCAATGGGCAGCGCGGCAAACTCCGCGATGGAGCGGCCGGCCAGCTTCACCGCCAAGCTCTCGGGCCTAAGGCGCGCCCCGCCGCAAGCCGGGCAAGGCTGCGGCGACTGATACCGCATCAGCCACTCGCGATACTCATCGCTCGTGTCGTCTTCGTGCCACTCCTTAAGCAACGGAATCAGCCCAGGGAACTTCGCATCCCCGCCCTTGAGCAAGAAGTCGATTTCCTCCTGGTCAAGCAAAGACGCCTTGGAGCGCAACGACACCTTGCGCCGCTTCGCCGCATTCCGCACCTGGCCCTCGATCTTCGAGGTCAGCAATGACGCCGGTATCGCTCCGCTCAAAATCGGTTTCGACGGATCGGTGATCAGCTTGGCCGGATCGAAGTCCCACAGACTGCCCAGCCCATTGCATTCCGGGCATGCGCCGTAACGGCTATTGAATGAAAACGAGCGCGGCTCGAACTCGGGCACGTTGGCGCCGCACTGCACGCAGGCCAACTTCTCCGAGAAGAGTCGCTCTTCCCCACTCTCGTCGCCGACCAGCACCAGCCCCTCAGCCAGCTTCAGCGCCGTACGCACCGAATTGAGCAGCCGCTTCTGCGCGCCTTCGCGAATCTTGACGCGGTCGATCACCAAGTCGATCGTGTGATTCTTGCTGCGTTCGAGCTTGATCTCTTCGTCCAGCGAACGCATCTCGCCGTCGACGCGCACGCGCAAGAAACCTCTTGCTGCGAAATCTTCAAACTCTTTGCGGTAAATGCCTTTGCGTCCGCGAATTACCGGCGCCATCACTACGACGTTGCGATCCGGTTGTTCGGTCATCACCCGTTCGACAATCTGTTCCGCGGTTTGCCGCGTAATCGGGATATCGCAATTCGCGCAGTACGGGTC
>CAZYOX010000399.1:0-3957 GCA_964649285.1 uncultured Bryobacterales bacterium
TCCGTCCGGCGACATTTTCGGTTGGACCCAAGACGCCGGCATGGGCTGGAATCCGCTTGAGTTGGGACGCAGGGAATTCCTCATCCTCTCGACGCAAGGCGGCATCCGCAGCGAAGACGGCCGGCCCATCGCTCTCGGCTATCACACCGGACATTTTGAAGTTGGGCTCCTCATGCAGGCCGCCGCGGAGGAGGTCAAGAAGCGCGGAGGCATCCCCTTCGCCGGTTTCGTCAGCGACCCCTGCGACGGACGCACCCAGGGCACCACCGGCATGATGGATTCGTTGCCCTACCGCAACGACGCGGCAACAGTTTTCCGGCGGCTGATCCGCTCGCTGCCCACGCGCAAGGGCGTCATCGGCGTGGCCACTTGCGACAAGGGCCTGCCGGCCATGATGATCGCCCTGGCCTCCATGCACAATCTGCCCGTTGTACTGATCCCTGGCGGCGTCACGCTGCCGGCGACCGGCGCCGAAGACGCCGGCAAGTCGCAGTCCATCGGCGCACGGTTCTCGCACGGCGAGATGACTCTGCAGGAAGCGGCCGAGGCGGGTTGCCGGGCGTGCGGCAGCGCGGGCGGCGGCTGTCAGTTCTTGGGCACCGCGGCGACATCGCAAGTGGTTGCTGAAGCGCTGGGCTTGGCCCTCACCCATTCGGCGTTGGCCCCTTCCGGGCAGCCCATCTGGACGGACGCCGCACGCCGCTCGGCGCTCGCCGTGATGGATCTCGAGCAGAAGGGCAAAAGCGTCAAGGACATCATCACCGATGCCTCCGTCCGCAACGCCATGGTCGTGCATGCGGCTTTTGGCGGTTCGACGAACTTGCTGTTGCACACGCCCGCCATCGCCCATGCCGCGGGCTTGCGGCGCCCCACCGTCGACGACTGGAAAGCGGTCAACCGCAGCGTGCCGCGCTTGGTTGACGTGCTGCCCAATGGCCCCACGATGTATAAGACCGTGCAGGCCTTCCTGGCCGGAGGCGTGCCCGAAGTCATGCTGCACCTGAGGCGCATGGGTCTGCTCGATCTCGACGCCTTCACCGCTTCGGGTCAAAAGCTCGGCGAAACGCTCGATTGGTGGGAAGGTTCCGAGCGGCGCGCGATCGTGCGTCAGATGCTGCGCGACCGCGACGGCGTCAACCCGGACGACGTCGTCATGGACGCCGATACCGCCAAGAAAAAGGGCCTCACCAGCACCATCGCCTTCTGCCTCGGCAATTTGGCCCCGGAAGGCTCCGTAGTGAAATCCACGGCCATCGATCCGACGGTCGTGGACGATGACGGGGTCTACCGCAAGACCGGCCCTGCCCGCGTCTTCACTCGTGAATCGGCTGTCATCAAAGCCATCAAGGAAGGCGATATCAAGGCAGGAGACATCGTCGTGCTCTGTAGCTGCGGACCGATGGGTTCCGGTATGGAGGAGATCTATCAGATCACCGCGGCGCTCAAGCATCTCACCTTCGGCAAGCATGTAGCGGTGATTACAGACGCGCGATTTTCTGGTGTATCGACCGGGGCCTGCATCGGTCATGTCGGCCCAGAGGCGCTGGCCGGCGGGCCGGTCGGCAAGCTGATCGAAGGCGACATCGTCAGCATTGTCGTCGACCGCAACACGCTCGAAGGCTCGCTCGATCTGGTCGGTCACGGAGACGAGACGTTCGGCCCCGACAAGGGCGCCGCCGTACTCGCCGCGCGCGCTTCGCGGCCCGATCTCGCCCCGCACCCCGAACTGCCCGACGACACGCGCCTATGGGCGGCGTTGCAGCGTCTCGGCGGCGGCGCCTGGGGCGGCTGCGTCTACGACGTCGACGCCATCGTCAACGCACTGGCGGTAAGGGATGCTTAGCCTTTGCGATCAGCGTCGACGGCCCGGAGCGTGCTCACGACCCTCTCGTCCTGCTGCATCTCTTCGAGGCTCAGCTTTGCACGGCGGCGCCAGTTCGGGCGCTGGTCAGGGCCGGTGCCGGGCGTGTTCTGCGGGTAGGGCTCGCCCCACAAGTCTTCGAGGTTCACTAGCACGGCGCGCGCGTCGCTCTTAGCCATTTGCTGCAACACTTTCGGCAGTGCCGCCTCCGCGGTTTCTTCCGTCTGGTAGGCGCGGCTGACCGCACCGCGCAGTTCGCCGCGGCTCCAACGCTCCTCGTCTGCTTCCTCCGGAGTGAGCAGGTTCATGGATACTTGGTCGTCCACGTCGGTCGCGTTCCAAAAACTGTTCCAAGTCGGCGTATCGTGCGTGTTGACGCTGGCCAGGACGTTGGCCGGCGGATCGACAAGCGGTTTCTCGCTATCTTCGTGAAACGAAAATTGTGCCACGTACATGCGATCGATGTTGTGTCGCTTCATCCGCCCGGGGACATACTCCGGCACTGTGCCCAGGTCTTCGCCGGCGATCATCGACTGGTTCCTGTTCGACTCGATGCAGAGCAGCGCGTAGATCTCCTCGGCCGGGTATTGCACATAGGTCCCTTCGCTGGCCGCCGCGCCTTGAGGAATCCAATACAGCCGGTGCAGCCACATGAAGTGGTCAATCCGCAAAATACCTGCGTAGCGCAGATGGTTGCGGACGATATCACCCAGATGCCGGTAGCCGTCCGCGCGAAGGCCCACCGGATGCAGGGGAGCAAAGCCCCAGTTCTGGCCCTTAGTGAAAAAGCGGTCCGGCGGCGCTCCGCCGCTCGACCCATTGGCATAGCACGCGCCATAGCGCCAAACGTCGTAGCTATCGGGATGAACGCCCAGCGGCAAGTCGAGATACAGGCCCGGGTTGCCTGCTTGTTCTGCCAATTCCGTCAATTGGGCGTCCGCCGCCCACTGCGCGTAGATGTGCTTTCGCCGAACGTCTGCGTCGAAGTCGTCCGGCCCTAGCGAGCCGGGAGCGTGCCGCCGCACAGCGTCGGAGCCAAGCTTGGCGAGCGCCGCGCGGTAGGTCGCGTAGTCGTTGAGGTGTGCGCGCTCCAAGGCGAAAGCTTCCAACTGTGCCCGGCGCGCCGGGTCCTCAAACGCCTCCTCAGCGAGCTGGGCCAGGATGCCGTCGCGCAGCGCCGCCTGCCCCCGGTAGTCCACGAGCGGTTCCGAACGGAACGTCGCAAGCCTGTCCGCTGCCCGGGACAAATCCAGAGCCGCATAAGCTCCGGCGGCTCCGTCCCACTCTGGTAATCGTCGCGGATCGACATAGAACTCATTCCAAAACAAGCGGCTCGCCGGAACGTACGGGCTGTACTCAAACGGCTCCGAGAGATAGGCCGCCAGCAGCGGCAGCGTGCCCACAAAGCTGCCGCCCAGACCCTTGACCCAATCGAATAACCGGCTCAAGTCCGTAAACGAGCCCGCGCCCCAGCTGTCCTCCGAGCGCAGGGCGTATAGCGGCAAGAAGACTCCCCAGGAACGATTGGCCGCTTCGCTCTCCCAACAGCGGCGCGGCGCAGCCAACACCGCCACCTCTGCGCTCAAGGCGCCGGCATCCAGGCGCAGCCGGTGGTAGCCGGCCGGCAATATCTCGGGCAGCCGCAGCCTCTTTGCCGCGAAGCGCTCCCGCCCAATCTCGACGCGCCTCGTGTTGGTCAAATCCGCAACGGCCGCTCGCCCCGACCGCTCTTCGCCAGTCTCCAGTTGCAGCGACCAGGCGACATACTCCGCGGCCCGCGCTTCCGGCAGCCTCAGCACCAAGCTGATGTCTGCGCCGTCCCACGATACGCAAACCGGCGCGGCCAACGTCCGCCAGTACGCAAGATCCGTCTCGAACAAAGCGCCCTTTGCATCCGCTACCGACTCAATCGGAGCTCCCAGCTCTCGCAAAATGGCGATCAGCGAATCCGGAGACGCCGACCGCTGCCGCTCGAAGCCGTCCTGGTAGCGGACAAGGACCCCCTTCCGCCTAGCTAGTCGCTCAAGCGCTGCGGGCAGGCTGCCGACGGTCATTCCGTGGACCTCAGTCCCTTCTCCGCCGTCAGCGAGAGCAAC
>CAZYOX010000400.1:0-3944 GCA_964649285.1 uncultured Bryobacterales bacterium
TGAGGAAGTTCGGCTCGGGACCAGGTTCGATGGCAGCAACCTTCCTGCTGTCCACATTCCGCTCCAGAAAGCGCCGAACCGGCTGGAAGTCTTCGACTAACAACCGCAGCGGAGTATCATCCGGAGCGGCGTCTGGTTGATTCCGGCGCTCAGCCAGCCAGCGCTTGATGCGGGATTCGGAATCTTCCAGTAGGAAACGGGGCTCGGGGCTCTCAAAGCTTGGCTCGGAGTCGCTCTGCACAGAACTCCCGCGCGCCGCCGGGTAGTCCTCCAGCAACAGCCGCAGTTCTGGTTCTGGCGCGGGTCGTTTCACGGCTTGCCGTGTGCGGCGATCGTCTTTTCGACGATGCCGGCGTGGGTCTCCATTTCCGCCCTTATTCTAAGCGCCGTTTCCAACGTCCGACGCACCTGCGCTCCGGACACGCGCGGCTCCTCACGAGTCGCGACTGAATCCAGGAACGCTTGGCTTTGGCGTACCAGCGGCTCCGCCTTCTCGGGGGCGATCTTGCGGAACTGCGGGATGTTGTTGTCGTCCAGGCCGATCGCCACGCCGTCCTGGGCCGTATAATCCACTGAAACGTATTGACGCGGCTGGAAGAACCGTAGTTTCCGTACTCTCTCGGTGGAGACCCGGCTGGCCGTCAGGTTGGCCACGCAGCCATTCTCGAACACCAATCGCACGCTGGCGATATCGGGCTGGCGGGACAGGATCGGCACGCCCGCAGCCTCGATCCGGTTGAGCGGCGAGTCGACCATGGCGAGAACGATGTCCAGGTCGTGAATCATCAAATCGAGCACCACGTCGATATCCAAACTGCGCGGCGCGAAGGTACTTAGGCGATGCACCTCGAAAAACAGCGGCAGCGCGGCCACCTTGACGGCTTCTTCGACGGCCGGGTTGAAACGCTCCAAGTGCCCAACTTGCAGAACACGCTGGCGCTTTGCGGCGGCCTCGATGAGTCGATCGGCGGCCGCGAGATCTGCCGCCAAGGGTTTCTCGACCAACACGTCGATGCCCGCTTCGAGTAGCGCGACCCCGATCTCGGCGTGACTGACCGTGGGCGCGGCGACACAAACCGCGTCCGCCTTACCTATCAGTTGGCGGTAGTCGGTGAATGCCTCGCAGCCGTACTTCGCGGCGATCTCTTTGGCCCGCGCTTCGCTAGCGTCGACAACAGCGACTAATTCCGCGTTGGGAAGGCCCGCCAGTACGCGGGCATGGTTTTGGCCAAAGGCGCCGACGCCGACGACGGCGGTGCGAATCTTATCCATTCTTTTTTCTCTCAAAGCCCCACACGGCGATCTTGGCGAGTTCGGCGGCAGCCAACAGCTCCTCTCTGTCAACCAGCAGGGTTCTGCCAGCTTCGATCGCTAGGACAGTAGCACGGGCCCGCTGCATCTTGCGGATCGTCGTCGGCCCAATCACCGGGACATCGAAGCGCATATCCTGGTTCGGCTTGGCGCACTTCACCACGGTCAGCTTGCGCTCGCGCGCCAGCCCTGCCGCGCGTTCGATGACGGCGTCGGTGCCCTCCATGGCTTCCACCGCCACACAGGCCTGCTCGCAGACCACCACGCTCTGGCCGATGTCGAAGCCCGCAAGAGCAGCCGCGACCTCTCGGCCGTAAGCAATGTCCTTGGCTTCCTCCGTGTCCGGCTTGCGCCGGGTCATCGGCCCGACCGTCGCTAGGTACGGTTTCAGAAACAGCGTCGAATCGAGCAGCCGGATGCCTTCGCTCTCCAGAACCTCGGCCACGGCCCCAATCAGCGAGTCGGTGTTCTTGCGGCGCAAGGCGTTCAAAACTTTGAGCAAACGCCAATCGGGCCGGATCGCCGAAAAAATCTGTTTGTGCTGGACGCGCCCGGCCATCACCGCCTCGCTTACTCCAGCCTCGCGGAAAATCTTGATCAGCTTCGACAGCTCGCCTAGAGAAATCCAATGGCAACTCGCCACCGCCCGCTCGACTTCCGGGGGAGCTTCTTCGCGTATCGCCACGCAGACTAGATCGTGGCCTTCGGCCCGCGCCGACTCGGCGACCATCAGGGGAAAGCGACCGCCGCCTGCAATGAGACCGTATTTCACAAGAGGATCGGAACGCTACTCGCTAGACTTCGGTCTATCAACGATTTGGCACATCATCGTTCCTTCGGCCACCAATTTGTCATCGACAAAGGCTTGGCCGGTCATCTTGGCGACGCGAGGCTTGTCGACGACGAACTGCACCTCCAGCCGTAACTGGTCTCCCGGCGCTACCGGACGGCGAAACTTGCAATTGTCGATCGCAGCGAACAGCACCAGCTTCTCTTTGGGGTTCGGTAGCCGGCTCATGATCAAGATCGCTCCCATTTGGGCCAGCGCCTCGGCGATGAGGACGCCGGGCATGATTGGATACTCCGGGAAGTGACCTTCGAAAAACGGCTCGTTGGCCGAGACGTTCTTGTAACCCACGGCCCGATCCGTGCCAAGTTCGAGAACGCGGTCGACGAGAAGGAACGGATACCGATGCGGCAGCAATTCCCGTATCTGGTTGATGTCCAACATGATAGGAGGCCTTTCGCGGCAACCACGAAAGACAGAATAGTATATCAACCAACCCTGTCCGGATTACGAAGTCAGCAGGTCTTTCCAACGGCCCTTGCCGCGGATGAAGCGCTTGGCGATACCGGCGGGCGCCCGCTGTAGCGCCTCGTCGAGAGCCGCCGCCTCTTCAAAGAATTTCAGCATTTTCGAAAGCCGCTCGCGGGTTTCCTCGTTATCAATGGGGGTCTGAGACTCCTGGACTGCCGTCCGCAGCATCTGCAGCGTCGGGTCAAACTCGCGCTGGCGCCGCTCGCGCAGAACCGCCAGGGCGATGTCGAGCGGATCCTTGAGCGACTCGAAGTGATCCTTGCGGTCGCCTAACACGCTGGCCATCTTAACCAACCCCCAGTTCTGCAACTCCTTCAGGCTGATGCTGACGTTGGAGCGGGCGACGGAAAGCGTCTCCGCAATGTCGGCAGCATGCATCGGTTTCGGGGACAGATAGAGTAGAGCCTGGATCTGTGCGGCCGTACGCCCGACGCCCCAGCGGCTGCCCATTTCACCCCAATGGAGGATGAACATTCGCTGCGCGGCGGTTAGATCCGACATTTCAGAATATCCTGAAATATCAGATGGTTCGATGTCAACCCAAGGACGCCGGGATGCCTTGTCGATACGACGGATATCGCAGCGATACGCCCAGTAGCCGGCAAATCGCCCCGCCGTCGACCCGCCGATCGCTCCGCCGGGTTTCGCTCAATTTGTCCGAAGTGGTTGATTCTACGGGGCCAAGTTGCAACAACGCGGCGCAGAACTCGGCGATCTCCCGAGAAGTACAAGGCTCCTCGTCGGCGACCGGATAGGCGCCCGTCAAGTCGGAGAGCAAGGCTGCGGCCGAAATAGCCGCCAAGTCGTCCACATGGATGCGCGAAACGAAATTCGAGCCGTCCCTGGCCAACTGATACTTCCCGGTGGGCAATGCCGCTTGCACCCCGCGTCCCGGGCCGTATATTGCCGCTGGCCTCAAAATCAAGGACTTCCAGGGGCCGGCCAGCACCGCCCGTTCGGCCTCAACGCGCAGTCTCTGCCGATCCGTCACCGGGCTGGGGCAGCTCTTCTCGTCAACTATAGTTGCCGAACCATAGACCCCGGTCGTCGACAGGTAGACCACCCGAGACAATTTGGGGCCTATCACGCCCAGGATTTCGCGGGCGGGCTCCCAGCGCCCTGCCGGTCCCGACAGGGTGGGGATGGAGTAAAGCAGCCGCGAGCCCGGCTCCACTCTCTCGCTGAGCCTCAGAAGGCTCTTAGAATCAGCGGCATCGAAGCAAATCGGGCGCAACCCCCGCTCGCTTAAGGCCGCTAAGGCATCAGCGGACCGGGCGGAACCAGCTGCCGCGATCCCTTGATCGAGCAACAAGCG
>CAZYOX010000401.1:0-3916 GCA_964649285.1 uncultured Bryobacterales bacterium
CTTGCGGCCGCCGTCCGCCCCCGCACGGACGTTGCGCGCGCCGGCCCAGGCCTCCTAGGCTGTGGGGAAGCGACCCGTCGCTAGGGGGAGAGTGCTGTCGCCGGGGTTCCCGGACGAGCTG
The DNA here is from genome assembly GCA_964649285.1 of uncultured Bryobacterales bacterium. Taxonomy (GTDB): domain Bacteria; phylum Acidobacteriota; class Terriglobia; order Bryobacterales; family UBA6623; genus CAMPKL01. The sequence continues at coordinate 122 of CAZYOX010000401.1, forward strand.
GCCAACATGCCCTTGACGAGCGTATCTACACCGCGGCGCCAGACGCCGCTCGAGACCAGCTGGTCGGCATCGTCCGTGAAGAGCTTCTCGATCGCCTTCGGATCTTGCTTGTCGCGAGCTGCATTGTAGTCGGCGACGATCTGGATAATCGGCGCCTCGCGGTCGGAGGACTGAGCCGCGAGTGTGGCGGCGAACAGAACAAAGGCGGCCAATCGTAGTATTTTCATGCAAGCACTCCTGTGCGGCGAGACTCGTCGCGGGCGACGACAAGAGGATTGTAGCGGAACAGATCGCTTGCGCGACGCGCAGCGGTCGGAGTTCGGCTACAATCCGGCGCATGGCACGGCACATTATTGGCTTCCTCTTGTTCAGCTCGCTGCTGGCATCCGCGCAGGCGGAAACGCATCACTTCGAACCGAAGGTTTTTCACAACACCTTCTCGTTCGCGCACGACCCGGTGCTGAGGATCAAGCCCGGCGACCGCGTAATCACGACGACGCTCGATGCGCGCGGCTTCGACGCAAACAACAATGAGCTCGGCCGGCGATATCGAGGGGGCCGAGCCGGGCGACGTGCTCATCGTTCGGCTGGAGAAGATCGAGCCGAATCGCGCCACGGCGTGGTCGAGCAGTTTGCTCGCCCCCTATACCGTGGACCCGGCTTCGCTGCGCGCGCCTAACTCTCTTGAGCAGACGACCGAGACGTGGAATATCGATCGGGCGAATGGCGTGGCGCGCGTGGCTTCCGACACCATCATGCCGCGCGGCATCGAAGCGCCGCTGCGGCCGATGCTCGGTTGCATAGCCGTGGCGCCGCCGCGCAAGGAATCCATTGGCGCCACCACGCCGGGCGAGTTTGGCGGAAACATGGATTACAACGGCATGAACGCAGGCGTGACGCTGATGCTTCCCGTCTGGGAGCCCGGCGCTCTGCTGTTTATCGGCGATGGTCATGCGCGCCAGGGCGACGGCGAAGTTGTCGGCAACGCTCTTGAAATCTCCATGGACGTCGAGTTTTCTGTCGATCTAGTCAAGGGCAAGTCGATCGGCTGGCCGCGTCTTGAGACCGACGAATACATCATGGTGTTGGGCAGCGCGAGGCCCTTGCTTCAAGCGTTGCAGCACGCAACGACCGAGCTGCAACGCTGGCTGATGACCGATTACGGCTTCGACGAGCGCGGCGCCTCGTTGTTAATGGGACACGTGCTGGAATACGACATCGCCAACGTCGTCGACCCGCACTTCACCGTGGTCGCCAAGTTGCCGAAGAGTCTGTTGACGCCGCAATAGCCTAAGGATTCGCCGGGCGAATTGCCGGCGGCACAGGCAACCGTATCTGCGAACCGCTTTCGCGTTCGATCAACGTCAACGTGCCATTCTCGTACACGAGGCCGTCGACGCCTTGGTAGCCGTCCGGAATTTCTGCTAGGAAGGCGACATAAGAGCGCGTCTGCGCCTCAGCCGCGTCGATGTAGCGATAGATGGGACGGCCGAAGATTGTCCCTTTCTTCACCAGCGTCGGATACGGCTCATGCAATCCGGTCGTGCCGAACTCGATGCCGCGAGCGGATGGGACGCCGTTATCGATGCGCCGCCAGATGTTGAGCCAAGGATACTCTTCGGTTTGCCAGACATAGCCGATCAGCAGGCCTTTCGCGGGGTTCGCCGCCGTTACCCAACCGATGTCTTCGTCAATGACATAGGAAGCCACATCGGGCGTGCTGTCATTCGTCAGACGTCGCAAGTCCGCCATCGTTCCATCCGGACGCGGCGCCTCGGGCCATAGAGCGGAGGGCTCCTCAGGGTTAGGCATTGTGCCGCCGCGAGGAAATCCCCTGGTCGCGTTGGAGTCCACCAAGACGCCCTCGTCGAGAAAGGGCGGCCCAATGCTGGCGTGTTGCACCATGTTGTAAATACGCCCGAGTTTGTTGATGTTGGTGACGGTCTCTTGCACCTGGAACCACGAACCCTGCGGCGCCAGCCAAACGCTACGTTCGATTTCAAGACCGGCCAGGGGCAGAACGGCTTTCATCTTCGCCGTAGTCGCATCCTGCTCCAGCACCTGCCACTCGACGTGACCGGCTTCTCCGTGAAACGGCATGCCGTTCGCCTTCTCTGCATCCGACGGCGGGCCCCAGCGGTCGAGGCATAAGAAGTGACTCATTTGCCGGGGTTGATTCGCGGGCCCGTCATTCGCCCAGCGCAAAGGATTGAGCCCCTGCTCATTGAGTTCGAAGGAAACGATCGAGCCGCCTAAAATGTCGATGACGAGGCGAGCCTCTTCGCCGTGGAGAACCACGGAACGCCGTCCCTCAAAGATTTCTTCGGCGGCGATCAGACTCACGGCGGCAAGCGTCGAACCAACAAGGGCAGATGCCAGCAAGCGGGATCGCATCGAGGTCAGTCTACTCCAAGCGCCACGCGACAATTTTTCTCTGGCAGCATCTTTATATCATAAAGTACTATATGAATCAATGAAGCTTAGAGGCATTTGGAACGACTTGGTTTGCGCCACACGCTCGCTGGTGAAAACTCCAGCGTTCGCATTGGTGTGTATCGTATCGCTTGGCATTGGGATGGCTCCCGTTATCGCCGTTCCGTACCTTGCCCGCATACCGAGCACGCCGCCCGCCGGAGTAAACACGGAGGGATTGGTCGAAGTCATTACGGCGGCCGCCAAGTCGCGGCCGGCCACGAACTCCTGGTCCTATGCCGACTTCACGGATCTGCGCAACGCCGATACCGGGCTCACGCTTTTCGCCTGGGCCACCGCGCCGAGCGCCGTCACGCTTCCCGAAGGACTGCGGATGGCGCTGTGGCCGATGTATGTTTCGACCGATTACTTCGAGACGTTAGGCGTCGCGCTGGCCCGAGGACCTGGCTTCGAAGGGCAAACGGAAGCCGTCGTGATTTTGGGTTACCAGTTCTGGCAGACGCACCTGGACGCCGATCCCGAGATCATCGGCAAGACGCTCCGCCTGGATAGCATTCCCTACGTGGTGGCAGGCATCGCGCCTGATCAGTTCCAGGGACACTTGGGTTTGCAGGGAAGAGAATTGTTTGTTCCGCTGGAACGCTACCCCGGCCTGGTCGCGGACAGCAACGCTCGTTTCGACCGCGGCAAGGAATGGTTCCGCATACACGGACGTCTTTCGCCGGGGGTTAGCGTTGCGCAGGCGAACACGACGGTTGCCGCCGTCACTTCGCGACTAGCAAAGGCGCATCCGGCGACGAATGAGTTCAAGGCCGGCCTCGTCGAACCGTACGATCCGCTTGGCGTTCAAGATCGTTCGCAATTCATGCGGGTTCAGGCCTTGGCCTTGACGCTAACGGGGGCGATCCTGCTCGTCGTGTGTTTGAACCTTTCCGGGATGATGCAGGTTCGCAGCGCGATGCGCGAGAGGGAGCTCTCAATCCGTCAGGCGATCGGCGCTAGCCGGTTCCGGCTCGCTCGGCATCTCTTGGCCGAAGCTTTTCTGCTTGCAAGCGTCGGCGGGGGCCTTGCGTCGCTGGCGCTTTTCAACGCTCCCACAGTGATCTCCAGCCTTTCTGGAATTCCGATACCGCCTCAGCTTAGGGAGGCGTTGGACGTAGACTTTTCGATGATCGCGATCTGCATCGGGATCTGTTTCTTGACCAGCCTGGTCTTCGGATTCTTGCCGGCTCTGCGCTTCAGTCGTCCAGTGATCATCTCGTCTCTTAAGGATGACGCTGGAGCGGGCGGCTTTCGCGTAGGCCGCGTGCATCGCTTTACGACTGCATTGCAGGTGGCGATCGCGGTGCCATTGTTGGTCAT
>CAZYOX010000402.1:0-3915 GCA_964649285.1 uncultured Bryobacterales bacterium
GGCTGATCATTGTGGACGATGTGACCGAGCGGGTGGAGCTGGAAGAACAGGTCCTGCAGGCCGACAAGTTGAGTTCCATCGGCCTGCTTGCCGCCGGCGTAGCGCATGAAGTGAATACGCCATTGGCGGTGATATCGAGCTACGCCCAAATGCTGGCTAAGCAGGTCTCCGGAGACCCCGGCCAGGAGCGAATCCTGGAGAAGATCACCCAGCAGACCTTCCGCGCCAGCGAAATCGTCAATTCTCTGCTGAGCTTCTCGCGCACGGCATCCAATGATTTTGCTCCGGTCTCGCTGACCGAAACGCTAGAAGAGACGCTCTCTCTGGCTGCCCCGCACTTGCGCAAGGCGTCGGTGCGGGTCGAGACCGCCTTCGAGTCAGGCTTGCCGGCGATCCGCGGCGCCAACAACAAGCTGCAGCAGGTCTTCCTCAACTTGATCCTGAACGCCCGCGACGCGATGCCCGGCGGCGGCGTGTTGCGCGTGGAAGCCAAGAAGACCGATGGCGGGCATGTCCAGATCGTCGTCACGGACACGGGTATTGGCATCCCGCAGGAGAAGTTAGGCAAGATCTTCGATCCGTTCTTTACGACCAAAGCCGCATCTGGCGGTACGGGCCTAGGGCTTGCCGTGAGCTACGGCATCATTCAGGAGCACGGCGGATCATTGAGTGCGGAGAATAGTCCGTCCGGCAAGGGCGCCCGGTTTACAATTGAACTACCGGTCGTCTCCAAGCCGATCCATGCCTGACAATCCTTCCTATGCGACCGCTGCCAGGGCGCGACTGCTCATCATTGACGATGAGGAGGCGATTCGCGAAAGCCTGGAAGCGCTGCTGACTTTCGAGCGCTTTTCCGTCGAGACGGCTGCTGACGCCGCTTCAGGATTGGATCTATTAGGGCGTAAGAGCTACGATCTGATTCTGCTCGACTTGATGTTGCCCGATCGCTCGGGGCTTGAGGTGCTCGAAGAGGTTCGCCAGTTCGACAGCGAGACCCCGATCCTCATGCTGACTGCATTCGGCACCGTCGAGACCGCGGTGAAGGCAATTCGCCTCGGCGCTGACGATTTTTTCACCAAGCCCTGGAATAACGACAAGCTGGTGCTCGGCATCGAGCAAACCATCGCCCGGCGACGGTTAGAGCACGAGAATAGGCGGCTTCGCAGCGAACTGCAGGAGCGCTACAGCTTCGACAACATCGTCGGCAAGAGCGAACCCATGCAGCGCGTCTTCGCGCTGGTCGAGCAAGTGGCCCCGAGCCGTTCGACCGTGTTGGTGACCGGAGAAAGCGGAACAGGCAAAGAGCTGATCGCTAAGGCGATTCATGCGCGGTCTCCGCGGGCCGGCAAACCGTTCGTGCCCGTGAATTCCGGTTCCATTTCGCTCGACTTAATGGAATCGGCGCTGTTTGGGCACGTCAAGGGCGCCTTCACGGGCGCTAGTTATAACCGCAAGGGATTCTTCGAGGCGGCGGACGAGGGAACCATCTTCCTCGACGAGATCGGCACGCTATCGCTGGAGACGCAGGCGAAGTTACTCCGCGTGATCCAGGAGTTGGAATTTACCCCGGTCGGTTCCTCCGTCCCGGTCAACGTCGACGTGCGTATTATCGCGGCGACGAACGAAAACCTTGCTGAAATGGTCGCGGCCGGAACATTTCGCGAGGATCTCTTCTATCGACTGAACGTCATCGAAATCCACCTGCCGCCGTTGCGTGACCGGCGCAGCGATATTCCCTTGCTGGTACGCCATTTTTTCGACCGCTTCTGCCGCGAGAACGCCTACTATCTGAACTCCGAAGGCAATTCCACCTTGGAGTTCAGCCAGGAGGCGATGCGCATGCTAATGGATCATGTTTGGCCCGGCAACGTTCGCGAACTGGAGAACGCCGTGGAACGGGCCGTAGTGCTGGCCAAAGACGCCGTTGTGCCGGTGGAAATGCTGCCCAAGAACGTGTTGGAGCGGCACGGCATGAGTCCGCGAAACCTGCCGGTCGACTTCAAACCGGCGCCGGGCATTAGTTTGCCCGAACAGGTGGAAGAATTTGAGAAGCGGCTGATTGTCGAAGAACTCAAGAAGGCGGGGTGGAATCAAACTGAGACCGCCAAGCGCTTGAAGGTGGCCCTCTCGACATTGAATCAGAAGATCCAGCGGCTCGGGCTAGACGTAAAGGCCCTAAAGGCGGCCGACGCCTAGAGCGGGAGTTATACTTGACGGTTCTTCGCCGGCGAGATTTTTTTGGAGTATGCACAAGTACATCATTTGCGGCCCGCAAGGTTCAGGTAAGGGCACTCAGAGCCGGCTGCTGTCTCAGGCGCATGACCTTGTACATATCTCGATCGGCGACATGTTCCGCTGGCATATGCAGCACCACACCAAGGTCGCCGCGCGCATCACGCGTATCATGCACTCGGGGCATTTGGTGTCAGACGATATTGTCGAAAAGGTCGTTCGCGAGCGGCTCGAGCAGCATGATTTCAATTTCGGGTTCGTGCTCGATGGCTTCCCTAGAACTCGTCCGCAAGCAGAGTACCTGTTTGAGAATTGGGATGTGGACAAAGTGATTTACCTGGACATCCCCGACGAGATCGTTTTTGAAAGAGTCATGCGGCGGGCGAAGCAAGGTCTGGGCTCGGGATTCACCAAGCGTGCGGATGATAATCCTGCCGCGCTAAAGGTGCGGCTGGAAGAGTATTACGGCAAGACCAAGCCGCTGCTGGAGCTCTACCGGCAGAAAGACCGCCTAGTGACGGTCGACGGGACCAAGACGATTTCCGCCGTGTACTCAGATATATCGAAAGCGCTGGGGCTGCTTCCTCTGAGCCCGTCGCCGAATGAGCTGGCTAAGGCGGAGGCGGGCCTGTAGATTGATCTACACGCCGCCGCCGCTGCGTGCGTCTAACAGTTAGGGAAGGGAAGGTACGTTTAACCGATGGCAGCGCCGAAGGAAACGGTAATCGACGCGCAAGCGGAAGAGCGACAAGCGCGCGCGCTGGCTGCACGCTACCGCTACGACTTCGTCGACCTTCCATCCGAACATATCCAGAGCGATTTGTTTCGTTCGATTCCTGTCGAGTTGATGTTTCGGCGCAACTTTGTGCCTTTGCACGAATACGACGGCGTGCTGGAGATCGCCATCGCCGATCCGCGCCAGTTGCCGGCGCTCGACGAAATCTCGTTGCTGCTTAAGAAGAAGCTGCGGGTGAAGGTCGCCACCTTATCGCAGATCAACGATCTGCTGAAGAAGACCGATCAATCCCAACGCGTGCTCGAAGAAGTCACCGAAGGTTTCGTGCTCGATGTGATCGGCGACGAGGACTCCGACGAAACGCTATCGATCGAAAAGCTGACTGGCGACGGCGATCTGTCGCCGGTGATCCGGCTTGTCGATACGACGATCTTCAATGCCCTTGAGCGTAGAGCGAGCGACATTCATATCGAAACGCGCAGCCATGAAGTAGCCATCAAGTACCGTATAGACGGCGTGTTGCATGATGCCATGCCGCCTATTTCCAAGGACTGGCACGAGACGATCCTGTCGCGCGTTAAGGTCATGTCGGAGCTCGACATCGCCGAACGCAGGGTACCGCAGGACGGACGTTTCCGCGTCCGCTACAAAGGGCGCCAAATCGATTTCCGCGTTTCAATTATGCCTACCGTGCATGGCGAAGACGCCGTTTTGCGCGTGTTGGACAAGGAATCCATGAGCGAGAAGTTCAAACAGCTCTCGCTCTCGGTGGTCGGCTTTTCTCCCGGCGATCAAAAGAGATTCGGCCGTTACATTCGCGAACCCTACGGCATGGTCTTGGTGACGGGGCCGACCGGATCGGGTAAAACGACGACGCTCTATGCGGCGTTGAGCGAGATTAAGACCGACGAAGACAAGATCATCACCATTGAAGATCCGGTCGAGTA
>CAZYOX010000403.1:0-3902 GCA_964649285.1 uncultured Bryobacterales bacterium
GCGAGCATCGACGATGCATCAAATACCACAGGCCCAAAGCCCACCGAGAACTCCCAACCAACCTCGAAGCCCCCGAGAAACCTCGACCGCACCACCAGTCCCCCCAGCAAGAACAAGAGTGCGGGCATCATGATGCGCGACCAGCGGTCCAGGCCGCTCGACACTCCGCCTAATACGACGGCGACTGTTAATCCCATAAACGCGAAGTGCCAGAACAGGTTCAGGCTTCCCGAGGCTACGGTTTGGCTGAACAAGTCGTTGTACACCGCACCTGGAATGACGAGCCCGCCTGTCATCGCCAGGTAGGTGTAGTACATGGCCCACCCCGCGATCACGCTGTAATAGCTAAGCAGCGAAGTGGCAGCGGCAATCCACAGCCAACCAAAGCTTGTCCAGAAACTGCCCTTATGCGTGAGCGCCTCCATCGCTTGGACGGTCGACTTCTGCGTCGCCCGGCCGATGATGATCTCTCCCGCCATCAAAGGCACGCAGACGAAAACCACGCAGCATAAGTACGCCAGGATGAAGACGCCGCCGCCGTTTTCTCCAGCGAGGTAGGGGAACTTCCAAATGTTGCCCAGTCCAACCGCCGCACCTGCCGCGGCTAGGATGAAGCTGACTTTGGAAGCCCACTGTGCGCGTTCTGCTGCCATTGGCTACGAGAATGTAGCATACGGCATCATGGGATTACAGCCGTAATTCGGCCCACCCAGCGATCGATTGCCGCCAATCGCCGGCAAGAAAATCCGAAATAATCGCTACGGAATCCGCTCCGGCCGCGAACGCTTTCGCGGCGGTCTCCTTCGTGATTCCGCCGATCGCCGTCAGGGGTTTCGACGTCAGCCGGCGCAGCCGCGCCAACTCGTCAACGCCAACTACTGGGTCGGGGTTCTGTTTCGATGCCGTGGCAAAAATCGGGCCTAGCGCCAGGTAGTTCACCGGCTCCTTGTCGCCCGCGCGCAACTGCGCTTCATTGTGCGTCGAGAAGCCGATGAATAATCGATCGCCCGCGATCTTGCGCACCGCGCTCGGCGGCAGGTCGTCCTGGCCGATATGCACGCCGTCCGCGCCGGCCATGAGCGCGATGTCGACGCGATCGTTGATGACGTACTGCGCCCCCGCCTGGTGAACCAGTCGGCCCAACTCGACCGCAAGATCGTAGTCCGCTCGGGTAAACTCTCCCTTGTGGCGCAACTGCAGCCATTCGGCGCCGGCGCCCAGCAGGGCTCGCGCCACTTCCATTGAGTCGAGACCGCGCAAGGCGACTTGTTGCGGATCCAAAATCGGGTAAAAAGCGGGCAGACCAATCATCCACAAAAGGATATCGCTCTGCTAAGCTTAGCCTCGGGTTCCGAAATGCAGATTATTCAACCTGGTGAGGTTTTTGACGTTGTCGTAGTGGGTTCGGGAGCGACCGGCGGCTGGATGGCTAAGCATCTCAGCGAAGCGGGCCTGAAGGTCGCTCTGCTGGAGGCCGGCCCCAAGGTCGAACCGGCCGACTTTACCGAACATCTACAGCCCTACGACTTGCGCTACCGGGGAGCGTCCCCGGAGATCGCACGCAATCGTCCCATCCAGTCGATGAAGTATGCTTGCCGCGAATCGAACTACAAATGGTTCGTCGACGACATCGAGAATCCTTACACGACGCCGGAAGATAAACCCTTCCAGTGGACGCGCGGCCGCCAACTCGGCGGACGCTCGCTCACCTGGGGCAGGCAATCCTACCGCTACAGCGCCATGGATTTCGCTCCGGCGAGCCACGATGGTTTCGGCGAAGACTGGCCCGTCACCTACGACGAACTCGTCCCTTACTACGAGAAGGTCGAACGCTACGTCGGCATCAGCGGCAACCCCGAAGGCCTGCCGCAACTGCCCGATAGCGTCATGCTGCCGCCAATGGGTATGAACTGCGGGGAGAAGCATCTGCAAAGCAGCGTGCAGAAAAAGCTAGGCCGCCGGGTTACCATCGGCCGCGTCGCCGTGCTCAGCAAAGACCACAACGGCCGCAAGGCCTGCCACTACTGCGGTCCCTGCGAACAAGGCTGCGTCACGTTCTCGTATTTTTCCAGCCCTTGGACCACCGTTGCCGATGCGCTCAAGTCCGGCAACTGCACGCTCGTCACCGATGCTGTTGTCTCGCACATTGAGACGGACGCCAACACTGGCCTCGCCCGCGGCGTCGCCTACTATGACCGCGTCTCGCGCCAGCCTCGCGAGCTTCGAGCGAAGGTTGTGGCGCTATGCGCCTCCACTCTCGAATCCACGCGCATCCTGCTCAACTCCGGCGATGGCTTCTGCAACTCCAGCGGCGCCCTTGGCCGCTACCTCATGGACCATATCAGCGGGGGCGCAAGCGGCCGATTGCCCATCAAGGAGCAATCAAAGTGGACCGGTGCCCCGCGTCGCCCGAACGGTCTCTACATCCCGCGCTTCATCAATCTCGACCGCTCTCACACGAACGGCATGATCCGCGGCTATGGCTACCAGGGGAGCCACGGCTCCAGCTACGGTAGCCCCGGAGCTATCGCTTCGCGCCCCGGCTTCGGCGCCAAGTTCAAGAATTCGATTCACGAGGATGACGGCTGGCATCGCATGAGCCTGCGCAGCTTCGGCGAGTGCCTGCCGCGTTGGGATAACCACGTTGCCCTCGATCCCCACGTCCGCGACGCTTGGGGCATTCCGGCTCTGCGCATCAGCGCCGCCTGGAGCGACAACGAACTCGCCCTCTACCGTCACTCCACCGAGCAAGCCAAGGAGATGTTGCACGCCGCAGGCGCGGAAGACATCCGCGAGTCGTATCGGGAGCCCTACTGGCCCGGCGGCACCACCCATGAAGTGGGCACGGCGCGCATGGGCAAGGATCCGCGCAAGTCCGTTTTCAATCAGTGGAATCAGGCCCATGACGTGAACAACGTCTACTGCACCGATGGCGCCCCATTCGTCTCGGTCGCTTGTCAAAATCCGACGCTTACGATGATGGCGCTGACCGTGCGGGCCGGTGACCACATCATTGAGCGCGCACGCCGCGGAGAGCTCGCCTAGCGCGATCCCGCAGGCGGGCCCCAAACTCTGCTAATCTGACCGCGACAGGCCATGCAGATCATCCAATCCGGTGAAGTTTTTGACGTTGTTGTCGTCGGTTCGGGGGCTACGGGCGGCTGGATGGCCAAACACCTTAGCGAGGCCGGCCTAAAGGTCGCAGTACTGGAGGCTGGCCCCAACGTCACGCCGGCCGATTACACCGAACACCTTCAGCCCTACGACCTGAAGTATAGGAACTACTCGCCCGAGGTTTCCCGCAACCGCCCCATCCAGTCGATGAAGGGCGCTTGCGAAGAGTCGAACTATCACTGGTTCGTCGACGACATTGAGAATCCCTACACCTACCCAGAGGGCAGGAAGTATCAGTGGACGCGCGGCCGCCAACTCGGCGGGCGCTCGCTCACCTGGGGCCGCCAATCGTACCGCTACAGTCCGATGGACTTGGCGCCTGCCAGCCGCGACGGCTTCGGCGAAGATTGGCCGGTGACGTACGAAGAACTCGTCCCCTATTACGAAAAGGTCGAGCGCTACGTCGGCATCAGCGGCAGCGCGGAAGGTTTGCCGCAGATTCCCGACAGCATCATGCAGCCGCCCATGGGCATGAATTGCGGGGAGAAACACTTCCAGCAGCGCGTCGAGAAGGCTCTGCCGAAGCGTGTCTTGATTGGTCGCGCGGCCGTCTTGACTCAAGACTTGAACGGACGCAAAGCCTGTCACTATTGCGGACCGTGCGATCACGGCTGCATCACCCATTCGTATTTTTCGAGTCCCGGCACGACGATCGCCGACGCCGTTAAGACCGGCAACTGCACCATCATCACCGACGCGGTCGTCTCGCATGTCGAAACTGACCGCAA
>CAZYOX010000404.1:0-3900 GCA_964649285.1 uncultured Bryobacterales bacterium
ACGCGACCCCAAATCGCTGTCGTAACGGCGATCATCGCGGCCGCCGCCATAAAAAACAAGAACAGGCCGCCGGTGAGGCGGCCGTCCGCCAATTCCCCGCCCTGGCCGCTCATCATACGAGGCAGGGTGAACGCAAGCCCCACGAAGAGGGACGTGCCGATGGAGGCGATACGCCCGACCTTGCGCATAGGAGTCATAGCCGGAATTGTCGCACGCCCGGGCGGCCCGATACGCTGGCCTCCTTATGCGCCAAACCCTCCTTTCGCGGCCCTTGTCGCCGAATGGAGCCATGGCTTGCGGGTGATGCTTATGGCGAACAGTTGGGAACTCGGGACCCCGTCCTCGGAGAGTGGGCCAGCGCCATCTGATGACGCAGAGGTGGGCGCGGCGGTAGACTGGCGCGAATGAGCAGTTTTCGACAAGGCGGAGCCGCTGGAGCTTGAGTTTGGCCCCTCCGACAAGTCTAAAACGCTCAGTCACGCGTTGGGAGCTCGTGGGCATGTCCCTGAACGGCGTGATCGGGAGCGGCGTGTATCTGCTTCCGGCCGCGGCCGCCGCCCTATTGGGACCATCGAGCCTTGTGGCTGTAGCCGCGGCAGGCCTCGCCGTGATGCTCTTGACGCTCTGCTTCGCGGAGGCTGGAAGCCATTTCGACGAAGCCGGCGGAGCCTACGTTTACACGCGAGAGGCCTTTGGTCCGTTCGTGGGTTTCCAGGTGGGTTGGATGACTTGGCTGGCGCGCGTCGCATCGGGGGCTGCCCTTTGGAACGGATTCGCGCAGGCCCTCACGTTCTTCTGGCCCGAGGCTACGGCGGGTGTAGTGCGCATAGGCGTTATCACGGCGCCGCTCGCCATCATTGCCTGGATCAATATCCGGGGCATAAAGCAGAGCGCTCGGCTCGCCGTCGGATTCACCATTGCGAAAATTCTTCCGTTGCTGTTGCTCATCGTCGTGGGCATCCCTGCCGTGGACGCTTCACTGATTTTTCCGATGCCCGCGCCCGACGCCACGGGGCTCATTGCTGCGGCCAGCTTGCTGCTGTTCGCCTATGCGGGCTTCGAGAACACCGCGGCGGCCGCAGGCGAATTTGAGAACCCAAAACGGGACGTCCCATTTGCACTAATCACCGGCCTCGTGATCATTACCCTGCTGTACACCTTGGTTCAACTGGTGGCATTGGGAACGCTGCCGGATCTGGCGTCAAGGATCGAAGGGGCGCCGCTTGCTGAATCGGCCACGCGCGTTGTCGGCGTGTGGGCCGGCATCGTCATGACGCTGGGCGCGGCGATTTCGATTGCGGGTAACTGCGCCGCCACGACGCTGGTCGGTCCGCGTTACCTTTATGCCCTCGCCAAAGGCGGCTTCGGGCCGGCGATCCTCGGGAGCGTGCATCCGCGCTACCTGACGCCGGCTTGGGCGATTGCGACGCAAGAAGTGATTGGCTGGACCTTGGCTCTTTCCGGCTCTTTCGTCCAGCTCGTGCTGCTTTCCGTCGTTGCCCGTCTCGCGACGTACATCGGCACGGTAGCGGCTGTGCCGGTGTTACGAAAGAAGTTCCCAGCCGGCGAGCACACCATCGTCCTCCCTGGCGGCGCGACCATCCCAATACTTGCGCTGTTGCTCTGTTTCGCCTTCATCGCGAGCACCGGCGTGGAGAATCTCGTCGCAGGCCTGATCGCTCTCGCTGCCGGAGCAGCAATCTATATATTCCGAAGGAAGCCGTCATAAGCGTCTGTCCCGTGGACGTTCACACGCTTCCGAGCGTGGACATTTCCGTCAGTCTTCGGCAATCGCCGGATACACAAGTCCGGCAACCATGGCGCCCGCGAGAGGCGCCAGCCAGAAGAGCCAGAGTTGCTGCAATGCCCAGCTGCCCACAAAGATCGCTGGCCCCGTGCTGCGCGCCGGGTTAACGGAGAGGTTCGTGACCGGAATGCCGATCAAGTGGATCAATGTCAAGCCGAGACCGATAGCTATGGGCGCGAAGCCGGCCGGCGCGCGCTTATCCGTGGCGCCCAGTATGATCATCAGAAACATGAAGGTCAAAACGAACTCGGCGGCCAAGGCGGCAGTCATGGAGTATTGACCCGGCGAATGCTCGCCGAATCCGTTCGATGCGAAACTGCCTAGGACGAAATCGGGCTTACCGCTAGCAATGAAGTAGAGAACCGCGGCGCCGAGACAACCTCCGATGACCTGAGCCGCCCAATACGGCAAGAGTTCACCCGCTGGGTGCCGCTTGGCGCTCACCAGGCCCAAGGTCACTGCAGGGTTCAGGTGACAGCCTGAGATGTGTCCGATGGCGTAAGCCATGGTCAGCACTGTGAGGCCGAAGGCGAAGGCAACTCCCAGCAGACCGATGCCGACCTCCGGGAACGCAGCGGCAAGAACAGCACTGCCGCATCCTCCGAAAACCAGCCAAAATGTGCCGACGACTTCCGCCGCGCAGCGCTTGCCTAAGGGCATGATTCGGCCTCCTCTCCCAACAGGGATCTGTAGCTTAGCCGAATAACCGTTTGCGATTCAATGCAGTCTTGTAGCGGAGTCTGAAGACAGACGTGCGGAATCGCCGCAAGCTAAAGCATCCCAGATCGGATCGACTTTGCCCTGGGCGGTGATATGATCGTGTCGCTTAGGGGGTCTCCGTGAAGATTGCTAACTGGCTGGGACTAGGTTTGGCGGTCGCCGCGTCGTTGACGGCGCAGGAGCTGCCGCTGATTACGGCGAATGACAATCGCATGCCGGCCGGCGAGTTGCGCGACGGCGTGCTCTACCTCCAATTGGAAATGACCAAAGGGATATGGCATCCAGAGGCGGCTGACGGCGAAGCGATTCCGACATATGCGTTTCACGAACCGGGCAAGCCGTTGCAAGTTCCCGGGCCAACGATTCGGGTCCCGCAGGGGACGGCGATCGACCTCACTGTGCACAGTCTATTGCCCGTCGCGGCCACTTTGCACGGGCTCTACACACGGCCGGGCAAAGACGGCAAGGGGTTCTCAGTGGGCGCAGGCGAGACGAAGCATCTGCGCTTTGAGGCTTCCGCGGCAGGTTCGTATCCCTACTGGGTGCGGACAACGGATGGCGAAAGCTCACGGGGGCGCATGCTCGATGCCTTGTTGGGCGGGGCTTTCGTGGTGGATCGTCCAGGCGAGGACCCGACGAGCCGGATCTTCGTCTTGGAGCGCTGGCATGGGCCGACGCGGACGGCGATTAACGGCAAGTCTTGGCCGTACACGGAACGCCTTGAGGCGGAGGTCGGCAAGCCTGTTCACTGGAAGATCGTGAACGCATCCGATCTGAGCCACCCGATGCACCTGCACGGATTTCACTTCCGCTTGGACGGTGAAGGCGACGGCGAGAGCTTTACGGCATTCAATGAAGGCAGCGGGCCGGAGGAGTTCACCCATTCGGTCGACATCATGGAAGCCTTTGAGATCACCTGGGAGCCGACAGAGCCGGGGCGTTGGCTCTATCACTGCCACCGCATACCGCACATGCGCTTGCCGGTGCCGCTGCCTTCGGGAGCCGCGATCATGCCCGAACAGAATCACGACCATGAGCACATGCACGACCTGGATTCGGAATATGCCGGCATGGGGGGCATGATCTTGGGCATCACTGTCAATGGCAATTCGGAGTTCGACACAGAGACTGGCTGGAAGGCGAAGCGTCGGCTGGAGATGAATGTCGCGAATCTGGATGGAGACGAGCGTTTCTATCAGATCTCCCTGAAGGATTTGAATTCGACGAAGGAACCCGACATGAGCACCGGGTTGACCGGGCCGTTGCTCGTCGTAACGCAAGGAGAGCCGACAGAGATCACCCTCACCAATTCTGCAAAGGGAGCTACCGCTGTGCACTGGCACGGGCTAGAGATTGAGAGCTACTACGACGGC
>CAZYOX010000405.1:0-3862 GCA_964649285.1 uncultured Bryobacterales bacterium
CGTGGCCGCTCAACCAGGGCGTTACGGAATGACGGCTATTTCGTATCACGCTTACCCCTACGTCGCCGATAAGTACATCTTGACGGCCGCCGGTTCGAGCGTCGGCGACGGCTACGGACCGATCATCATGGCCAAGGAAGCGCTGGACCCGAAAGCGCTGAAGGGTAAGAAGATCGGCGTTCCTGGGCGGATGACCACGGCGTATTTGGCGACGCGGTTGTACGAGCCGGACTTCGAGGAAGTGGTGATCGACTTCGATAAGATCCTTCCGGCCGTCGAGCGCGGAGACGTCGATGCGGGCGTGATCATCCATGAGGGCCAGGTGACCTGGGAAGATTCGGGCTTGCACAACGTCGTTGATCTCGGCGCATGGTGGAAAGAAGTTCACAACTTGCCGCTGCCGCTCGGAGCCAACTGCATTCTGCGCAGTTTGCCCGAGGATGTGAAGAAGGAATCGCGACGCTGTCTAAGCGAGAGCATCCAATACGCGCTCGATCATCGCGAAGCCGCGCTGGAGTACGCGCTGCAATTCGGACGCGGTCTTTCTAACGAGGACGCCGACCAATTCGTGGGTATGTACGTCAACCATCACACGACGGATATGGACCCGGAAGTGTTGCGATCGGCGCAGCTTCTGCTGGACATGGGCTACGACGCGGGCATCGTCAAGAAAAAGGTCCAACTGGAATACGTATAATGCTCGTCAAACGATAGAGGTTTGCACGCCATGAAACGAATCCCTTTATGCTTCGCACTCTTCCTCGCGCTTCCGCTGCTGGCTCAGTCGCCGGATCTTCAGAGCACCGATGCCAAGGTTCGCCTGAAAGCGGTCAAGCAACTTGTCGGCAGCGGCGGCAGCGGCGCTCAGAAGTGCGAAGCCCTGGCTGGCCTGGTTCGCGATCCAGCCCCGGACGTTCGCGACGAAGTGCTGATTGGGCTGATCAAGGTGGGCGGCCAACAGTGCCTGGAGCCCTTGCGCCAGCTTACGCGGGATGCCAACCCCGACTTCCAGTCGATGGCCGTCGATGGGATCGTGAACTTCTACCTGCCAGGCTACGTGAAGTTCGGCTGGTTGAATTCGGTGAAATCGTTTGGCAGCAATGTTAAGAAGCGCTTCACTACCCCGGAGCCGCTGATCATCCAACCGAGTCTGCAACCCGCGGAGGCGGATATCGCGGCGATTACGCCGTTGATCAGCGGCGGCAGCAGCATGGATTCGCGCGCCAACGCCGCCCGCGCGGTGGGGATTCTGCGGGGTTCGGCGGCAGTGCCGGAGCTGAAGAAGGCGCTTAGTTCGGACAATACCACGGTTGTGATCGAGTCACTGCGTTCGCTCGAAAAGATCGGCGATTTGAGTGTCGGCCCGGAGATTGTGCCTTCCCTGGCTTCCACGGACGCCGGCGTGCGGGCCGCGGCCGCGCATGCCGCCGGACAGTTGCGGGTGAAGGAAGCGATCCGCGATCTTGCGCGGTTGGCTCAGGGCGACAAAGACAAGAACGTCCGACGGGAGTCGCTGGTCGCGCTGGCCAAGATTCCCGAGAATGGCGAGGAGCGTACCTTCTTGCTTTTCTTGCGGGATAAGGATGAGCAGATGCGTGCGGCCGCCGCCGAGGGCCTGGGGCGTGGCGGGAAGCCTGAGGATCTGACGACGATCAATGACGCCTTCGCGACCGAGAAGAGCGAGTCGGCACGGCTGTCGATGGCCTTCGCCGCCGTACACCTCGGCGATCTGGACAAGATTCGTTACCTCGTCGATGGGCTGGACTCTTCGTTCCACAAAGGCGAAGCCCGGGCCTTCTTGATCGAATTGGCCCGCGAACCGCGAATTTTGGCTGAACTCTACACGCCGCTGACTAGCGGCACCAGGAATCAAAAGATCGAGCTGGCCACCGTCATCTCCCGCTCAGGGAATGGCGACTCTGTTAGCCACTTGCAACGGCTGACGAGCGATGCCGATCCGCGTGTGGCTGAAGCTGCCATCCGCGAGTTGAAGAACCTGCAGGCGCGGCTGTAGTTACGGCAAACGGCCGCGGCCCTGATTAATTCGGGGCAAACGCGGCAGGTCTTGGTCGGGCGCTGGAACCCGACGCAGCAATTCATACGCGGTGAAGGCCGTCAACGGGCCGCCAGGCGTCGTACTGCCGGGCGGCGTCACCGCATGGCGAGCGATGATCTCGCCCCCGCGCGCGAGCATCGCCGCTAAATGGACGGCACAGGAAGCCCCCGGCTGGATCGTAAAAGCGGCAGGGGCAGCCCCATCGGCGAAACTCACGACGGCGTCTGACAGCGGCTCGCAGGACAACAGGGCCACCGAATCGGTTAGCTGGACTGTCCACTCAAGCCTCTCGGTCACCGACGGCTTGTTACGGAGAAAGATCGCCTCTGGCGGCGGCGACTGCCGTGAGATCGCCGTGGATGCCGCCAAGGCATAGCCGACGCGAGTTAAATCGGTCAAAACGTCAGCGCACGGGCGTCCCTCGTCGGGCGGCAAGCTGTCGGCCGCCGGCAGATCGAGGCTCCCGGTCGGCACGAGCAGTTCAGAGCTTTGCACGCTGGACAAAACGACCACGGGCGCCGTGAACTGCTGTTGCTGGCACACGACTAGGCCGAACTCGACAATACGGTCCGCCGCTGCCGCCGGAAAGTACGGGATCAGAAAGAGAAAAACTAGGAATAGTCCTGGGATTCGCATGAAGTACTTCGCAAGGCTAGAGGAGAAAACAGACAACGTCAAGAACAAAACATCAAACAGCTGTTCAAATCAGTCGCGCGGTGGATGCGGCGTAGCGGCGAACGTGTTCCAAGAAGGCTTGACGGGCGGAGCGGGTCGCCAGCTGGTCCTCTTCGGCGACCGGCAAATCGGGCAGCCGACGAATCAGTTCGGCGGCGAAAAAGCCCGTTCCGCTGTTGCTTCCCCCGACGACCGCAACGGAGCCGACGCCGCAACTGGGGGAGCGAGCCTTGAAGACATAGCCCGAGATGTTCCTGGCGGCCAGCGCGGTCGCCCGCCGTTGAGCCCAGGCGAGCATCGAATCGGTAAGGTCGCGCCGGGTGTCGTGGGTCATCAAGGCAAGGGCTCCATGCTGCAATTCGATCTGGATGGTTTCTCGCGGGACGCCGAGCCCTAATTCCGCCTCTGGACAGTTGGCTATCCACTCCACTTGACCGGCAAACTCCGCCAGCAATGCGGGTTGCTTACGGTGTCCGCCGTCATAGCGGACGGGTTCGCCCAACAGGCAGGAGGATATGCCGACACGCGGGAGGGAGGGTGCGGAGAACATGGTTGCCGCCAGATTGTCGCTTGGTGGAGGTAGGGTTCGGAATGCGGGCATCGATCTGTCTCGTCACTCGTGCTGCATGATATTGATCAGCTTTCCGAAGGGGTCTCGAACGTAGAATCTGCGTATTCCCCAGGGCTCGCGTGCCGGGCCATATTCAATAGTCACATCCGAATCCCTAAACCTTTGCAGCGCCGAATCTAGATCGTCGACTTCGATGGACAGATCCGGTAGCGGCGTCCCCGAGCCTCCCTCCGAGCCAAAGCTCACCTGAACGGTCATCTTCTCCCTCGAGCCGTAAGTTTGGAACCAACCGTGATCCATGACCAGATCGAGGCCCAAAATGCCGCCATAAAAAGTCGCCGCCATCGTAGGGTCTGCGGTCGCCGTATTTGCCATGATGCGTTTTACTTTCATCCTCCGCCTTGAAACCTCCGACGACGACGGGTCGCGTTTACCCTGGAGATCATCCGCAACCGCAGCTTGTTGCCGAAGCGCATCTCCCTGCATAGACCATCAGTCAGCGAACCGTCTCAACGATGAGAAGAACGGATGCGTCGACCGGCGGCACTAACTCGGGACAT
>CAZYOX010000406.1:0-3862 GCA_964649285.1 uncultured Bryobacterales bacterium
CGCCGAGTTGAACGATACCGGAAGAGGTATCGCCTTCGTAGTTCCCGTCGAGAACGTAGTCGGCGTGGCCCACTTCATGAAGCAGATGTCGGACCTGTAACGAGGACACAACCATGACTGGCACGATCTGTGCATGAGTTGACGCTTGAGCGGCGTATTTCCGAATTGCCCATCCTCGTCGACAGCCCGTTGGGGACGAACGTAACCAACCTATTCCGGAGACATCCCGAGTGTTTTGACGACGAGACGACTATGAGGTGGGCGATCCCTTCGCTTCCGATCGCTTGCGCCATACACGCAGCGTTGAGGAATCGAAGGCGCTAAACGACCTGCGGCATCCGTTCGTAGTGATATCGGCGCCAGGCATGTGCGAGTCGGGCAGGATCTTACATCACCTGCGTAACAACATCGCCGATCCGCGGAATACGGTGCTGATTACCGGCTACCAGGCGCAACACGCACTGAGCCATAAGTTGTTGGAGAAGCGGTACGAAGTTCCGATCTTTGGCGACCCAGTTCGGCTGCGAGCGGATGTAGTCAAACTGAACGAACTCAGCGGACATTCTGACCAGAGGGAGCTGCCCCAATGGATGCAACCTCTTGTCGGAGGACTCAAAGGTGTATTCTTGGTCCACGGCGAGCCTGAGCAGTCGCGTGCGCTCCAAGGAGCTATTGAAGAGCGGTATGGCCTTGATGCTGTCCTGCCCGAGATAGGCCAGAGCTTCGACCTGGTCTAGGCCCTAGTGAACTAGAGGCAATAAGGCGCAGCGGAGGCCATCTATGGGACGCATCACCGCCGTTTTGCCCTGGCGCCAGGCTGTGTCTGGTTTGAGGAGGTTATTTAAAGGTGCCCCGACCAATCGGCGTTCTCTTGATTCTTATCATCGTCGACTCGCTCGCCGGTCAGGCCGGCGACTCTGTTCGCGGCAAGGCCCTGCTTATCGATCAGGGCTGTCTGTCTTGCCACTCGGTTGGCGACGTTGGGGGGCAGGAGGCGCCAGATCTCGGCCAGCCGACCGAGCAGGTCTTTTCCCCCGCGGCGTTCGCCGCCGCGGTTTGGAACCATGTGCCGCAGATGTGGGTAACAATGGCGCCGCCTAACCGGGATGAGCCGCAGATCTCGGATCAAGGGATGAGGGACCTATTTGCTTACCTGTACTCCGTCCGGTATTTTGAGCCGTCGGGTGATGCGCGCCGCGGCGAAGCGGTCTATCAGGAGAAGCAGTGTTACCGGTGTCATGAGCCCGTTGATACTGGTACAAGCGGAATCGGCCCCGGCATTACTCATTGGCGTGCACCTTCAGACCTAGTGCTGTTCCTCGAGAATATGTGGAATCACGGTGAGGCGATGAACCGGGAGCGGCGCGAGCACCGGACCATCACCGATCTCGCGGTTGCCATGTGGAACCATCGTCCCATCATGGAGGAGTGGTCGAAAGAAACAGGTCTGCCGATTCGTAACTTCGAGCGAGGCCAGATGGGCCAACTGCTCTCCTATCTCTTTGAAGAAGGCTTTTTGGAAGAGCGAGGCACTGCCGAGCGCGGAGCAGTCGTCTACGCAGACAAGGGCTGCGCCCAGTGTCACGACAACGGCACCGCTGCTCCGTTGCTACGAACGTCGTACACAGTGACCGATCTAACGGCAGGAATGTGGCGGCATGGGCCGGCGGTGCGCCAAGCTATGCGCGATCAACGGATGACGTGGCCTCATTTGTCTGCGAGCGATATCGCAGACCTTGTCGCCTGGCTAAATAGGCGCTAGACGCCTATGAAAGGCTTTCGGGGGATCGGGTTAAACCATGCGGACTGCGCTGGCGGTATTAGCGATCATTCACGGGATCGCCCACCTTGTCGGGTTTGTCGTTCCTTGGCAATTCATCACATCCGCTGAGCAGCCCTACCGCACGACAATCCTCCAAGGACGCCTTGATCTAGGCGACTGGGGCATCCGCCTGTACGGGCTCGGCTGGTTGGCGTTGAGCCTCTGCTTTGCGATCGTCGCCGTAGGCGTCCTGCGACGCTCTTCGTGGTGGCTTGTTGCGCTGGAAGGCGGAGTTGCGCTCTCACTAGTTTTTTGTGCGCTGGATTGGCCCGCAACCCGACTGGGATTATTCGCGAATGTTACATTGCTTGGCTTCGCCTTCGCCGCGATCCGGTACGAAGGCGGCGGACTCGCGATCAAGAATGAAGACTTGAATTCCCTCTGGCGCCCTGCGCTGCCCGGCGTCTCCACCCGTTTTGACCGGGATCAAGTTGATGGCCTGCCTCGGAACGCCAGGCTTTATCTCGAACATGCGATTGCCGCAGGCGCGCCGCTAGCGTCGACTGTCAGATTGAAGATGCACGGCGAGATCAAGCTCGGCCGTTGGCTGCCGTTTCGGGCGGAGCAGGTCATCTCTCGGGAAGGCAGCTTCGTCTGGGCAGCGACGGTCAGCATGTACGGCTTACCGATCATGGGATCGGACAGTCTGTTGAGGGGCGAGGGGGAGATGAGGTGGAAGCTCTTTGACCTCATTCCGGTGATGACCGCTGCCGGACCGGACATCACGCGATCGGCGATCGGTCGATTGCAGGCAGAACTCGTGGGTATGCATCCGGCAGCGCTCTTGGAGAGGGCAACATCCTGGAGCAACGGTGAGAACGGGTATTGCCGTGTGTCGTTGGACCGTTTCGGCGAGACTGCGGAAATCACCTTAGGACTGGACAGTAACGGCAGCCTCAAGAGCGTCGAGATGTTGCGTTGGGGCAACCCGGACGGAGGCGAGTACGGCTATTTCAAATTCGGAGCCGTTTTCGACGAGGAACGCTCCTTCGACGGTTTCACAATCCCGAGCCGGATCCAAGCAGGCTGGTACTTCGGTTCGGCTCACTTCAACTCGGAAGGAGCGTTCTTCCGCGCAGTCATCGACGCCGCCGATTACCGATAGCCCAGGCCTGATCTTGGCCTATCTTTGCGAACACCGAGCTGCGTATTGCGATTCGATCAGGCATCACGGAATTCGAGGGGCTTGGCGGATGAAATGGTCCCGCCCCACAGGAGACGCGCCCGCACCGGGCGGGCGAGGAGAATCGCGACACATGGGTGAAGACGGTCAGCGGTCCGCCGATGTGCTCCCTCGCCTGTCTGCAATAGAGTTCCACGGCCTCGCATGCGTGCAGCGAAGAACGATGTGTCGAAGCAAGCGACTTGCAGAACATGATGATCCAGGCGTCGAATGGTATCGATCGCTTCGATCTCCGCTGCCACATGAAGCAGGCGACGGAGGCGAATGAACGCAAATTTTCCAGAACTTCCGCTATAAGCAACTGCGGCCGATCGTAAATGGGCCCGCTATGGACGACCCGATGCCCGACGGCGGATGGCGTACCATAACCGTGGGAAATTATCGCATCGAGGGTTCAGCCTAAGGCATCGACAAGTGTCGCGTGGCCTAGGGACTCGTCAGCGAACCTGCCGCGCGACAAGCTTTGCAGGCTCAAGGTCTGATCGGTACCCAGTCGATCCACTGCGTCGCGCATGCATAGGCGCTCAACACCGTTCCCAAGTTCGGTAGAGCGACAGCTTCAGGGATGACGATCCAACGTTCAGACAAAGAATCAGCCTAATCTCCGACATGCCCCTCCCACCGCCAATCTCTGACCTCCGGCAGGTCTTGGCTACACGGGGTTGAGGATTTTGAACCGCATGCCAAAGATATACAGCGAGAGAAACCTCCTTCGTCATTTGCTGAACGCTCTTGTCCTATTGCTGGAGTTAACACGCAGGGACATCCGAGTAGGCCTCTGCCTCTTCTTATGCGTGTATCCTGAACGACCGGGCTGATAGGTAACACATCAGACCGGACGGATAGGTAACAGTATA
>CAZYOX010000407.1:0-3844 GCA_964649285.1 uncultured Bryobacterales bacterium
TGATCCGGCGGATCGGCTTCTGCGAAGAGGGCCGCCGTTTGATGGGAACGGCGGCCCTCGCTGGTTAATGTTTGGAGGAGTGAATCGCGATGATGACCATACTCTTGATCATTTTGATTCTGTTGTTGCTTGGCGTCGTGCCGGCGTGGCCGCACAGCCGCAGCTGGGGCTACGGGCCCAGCGGCATCGTCGGCGTTATCCTCGTGATCTTCATCGTGATGGTGCTGATGGGCAGGGTTTGACGGCGCGCAATTGCGCCGCTGCTGGATTCTAGAATTGGCGCCCGACTTAGGCTCGGGGGATGCTCCGGAAGCGCGAGCTATCCGCCTACGTCTGCAGGTGTTCGAGATTCCTGCCCCAATTCGTCCATGTCCTCTTCGCAGAGTTCTTTCACCTGCGGTATCGTCATCGCCTCGAATCGATCCTGAATTGCGGACATGGCCTGCTTATCGTGTGCTACTGAGTAATGGTCGCCCCTCTCCATCTTGATCAGTAGATGAAGCAGTGCTGGGAATTCCCAGTCAGGCCCTTTCGAGAGGCGATCGAGCACGGCGGGTAAGACCGCAGCGCCGCGACTTGCGACTGCGTCACCAACCCCGGAGTACGGCGGCTCGAAGTAGCGCGACGTTAGGTAGAGTTCGACCTGGTCATCGGGAGAAAATTCTAGAACTCTTGCCATCTGTTCGCGTTCCGAAAGCTTGAAGAACTCTTCGCTGCCCTCGACGGTGTGAGGGACGGAACCGCCGCAAGAGATCAGCACGGCGAGCGAGAACGCAGCGGCAAGGCAGGATCCATTGACCTGGCTTAGCTGCGCCAGCACGGCCTCCTTCACGGTTGTGCTACCTCACGGAGAAGCGATACTCGGTCGTCGAGCGATAGGTATCGCCGGGGCGCAGGACGGTTGACGGAAATTCGGGTTGGTTGGGCGAGTCGGGATAATGCTGGGTTTCGAAGCAAAAACCGGCGCGGCGATTGTAGACCGTGCCGCCTTTGCCGATATAGCTGCCGTCCAGGAAATTGCCCGTATAGAATTGCACTCCGGGCTCGGTAGTCCAGACTTCCATGACGCGGCCGGAAGTCGCTTCGTGCACGCGGGCCGCTAGTTCCAGTTCGTCATCGGTGCGTCGGCTGATGATGTAGTTGTGGTCATAGCCGCCGCCGTTCTTGATTTGCTCATCCTGTTGTTGATCGATGCGTGAGCCGATTTGCGTGGGCTGGCGGAAGTCGAAGGGCGTACCTGCGACGGGCGCGGCTTCTCCCGTGGGAATCAGCGTTGGGTCTACCGGCGAATAGTGGCCAGCGAACAGTTGCAGTTCGGTGGCTAGGATGTCAGTCTTACCCGCGTCTTTCAGATTGAAGTACGAGTGGTTAGTCAAGTTGACGACGGTCGGTGCGTCCGTGTTCGCTGCGTACTCGATGCGCAGCGCATTGTCGTCCGTCCAGACGTAACGCACTCTTGCAGTCAAAGTGCCGGGGTACCCTTCTTCGCCGTCTTCGCTGACGTATGTCAGAGCTAGGCCAGGGCCGTCGGCCCCGTCGAACGGGACCGCCGCCCAGACGCGGGCGTCAAAGCCGCGGAGGCCGCCGTGGAGGGCGTTCTCGCCGTTATTAACGGCGAGGGTGTAGGTCCGCCCGTCCAGTTGGAAGCGTCCCTTGGCGATACGATTGCCGTAACGGCCGATGAGCGCGCCAAGGTAGGTGGACTTGGCCGTATAGCCCTCGAGCGTGTCGAAGCCCAACACGACATCGCCTAGCTTGCCGGTCTTATCGGGAACAGTGAGGGAGACGACGACGCCGCCGTAGGTAGCGATGCGCGCCTGTCCGCCTCCGGCGTTGGTCAGCGTGTAGAGCTCGACGTATTCGCCGGCGGGCGTTTTGCCCCACGGTTCGACGGTCACGCCTCTCTGAGCGAAGAGGGAAGTCATAAAAATGAATAGTCCTAAAACGACTCGCATCGCTTGCAGATTGTAGTACAGCAGGGGCGCGACGAACCGGAGTACAATCACGTCGCACGCGGAATGAGGTGACTCCCATGAAGGCGCTTGGCGTTGCGACGATCTTATTTTTTGGCGGCGGCTCCCCTGTGGGCGCAGCACGAAGAAGTTGAGAATCCCCACCAATCGCCGGAGGACGTGGAGACCGGAGGGAAGATTTTCCGCTCGCATTGCGCCGTATGCCATGGCCTGGGCGGCGTTGGCGACCGGGCCCCGAACTTGACGACCGGGCAGTTCCGCCATGCGAACAGCGACGGGCAGTTGTATGAGGTGATTTCCCGCGGCATTCCGGGCACGGAGATGCCGGGCGTGTACTTCAACGGCCCGGAGGCATGGCAGTTGGTGGCCTATGTGCGCTCGCTGAGCGGCGGCGCGGAGACGGTCAACGGCGACGCCGCGGCCGGGGAGCGGATCTTCGCCTCAAACGGCTGCAGCGGGTGTCACCGGGTGAACAACGAAGGGGGACGCTCGGCGCCGGATCTGAGCCGCATTGGCGGAGCGCGGTCGCTGGCTCACTTGCGAGAGTCGGTTGTTAGTCCCGACAAGAAGGTGCTGCCGAACCAATGGCGCGTCGAGGCGACGACGAAGAGCGGCGTGAAAGTCGCGGGGCGCTTGTTGAACGAGGACACTTACACGGTGCAAGTGTTCGATGCGGGCGCGGGGCTGAAGTCGATCGCGAAGGCGGACCTGGCAGGCTATCGAGTGCTGAAGAACTCGGCTATGCCGTCGTATCAAGCGTCGATCACCGGCAAGGATTTGGAAGATTTGTTGGCCTACTTGGCCTCGTTGCGAGGAGGGAGTCAGGAGCCATGAGCTACACGATGCGATTTGCGGCGGGGCTGTTATTGGCGACGACGTTGACGGCGCAAGTGACTTCGGAGCGTTTGCTGAATGCGGCAAAGGAGCCGGGCAATTGGCTGACCTATTCGGGTACGTACCAAAGCCAGCGATATAGCACCTTGGACCAGATCACGCGGGAGAACGCGTCGAAGCTGAAGCTGAGCTGGGTGTTCCAAGCGAACTCGCTGCAGAAGTTTGAGGCGACGCCGCTTGTGGTGGACGGAGTGATGTATTTGACCCAAGCGCCGAACGACGTCGTGGCGCTGGATGCTAAGACGGGCCGCACGTTTTGGACCTACAACCATCGATTGCCGGAGCGGGTCGACGTTTGCTGCGGCCAAGTGAATCGCGGCGTGGCGATTCTCGACGATCAGCTGTTCATGGGCACGATCGACGGCTATTTGCTGGCGCTGGACGCGGCGACGGGTGCGCTGAATTGGAAAGTGAAAGTCGTTGAGTATCAGAACGGCTATTCGCTGACGGTGGCGCCGTTGATCGTCAAAGACAAAGTGATTGTGGGCACGGCTGGCGGCGAATACGGCATTCGCGGTTTTCTCGACGCCTACGATGCGAAGTCGGGCGAGCGTGCTTGGCGGTTCTATACCATTCCGGGGCCGGGCGATCCGGGCCATGAGACCTGGGCAGGCGATTCATGGATGACCGGAGGCGGTTCAGCTTGGGTGACGGGCTCGTACGATCCGGAGTTGAATTTGGTGTATTGGGGCATCGGCAATCCTGCGCCGGACTGGAATGGCGACGTGCGCATGGGCGACAACCTGTACACGGATTCCGCGGTGGCGCTCGACCCCGATACAGGCAAGTTGAAGTGGTATTTCCAGTTCACGCCGCACGACGAATGGGACTGGGACTCAGTGCAGGTTCCAGTATTGGTTGACCGGGAGTTCCAAGGGCGCGTGCGCAAGCTGATTCTGTGGGGCAACCGCAACGGCTTCTTCTATGTGTTGGATCGGGCCACGGGCGAGTACCTGTTAGGCAAGGCTTTTGTCCAC
>CAZYOX010000408.1:0-3839 GCA_964649285.1 uncultured Bryobacterales bacterium
ACTTCTGCGACATCGGCTTTAAGACCGATCCAAAGACCAAACGAGTGACCGTCATCGCCGCCATAGACAACTTGGGCAAAGGCGCCGCCGGCCAGGCTGTGCAGAACATGAACCTGGTATTCGGCCAGGATGAGACGGCGGGACTGCTTTGAAGCTGCTAATCAAGTTGGGCGGCACGCTGCTGGAGTCGGACAAGACGCGCCAGGCCTTGTGCCGGCAGATTGCCGGGGCGCAAGCGGCCGGGCCGCAAACCGTCGTCGTCCACGGCGGCGGCAAGAGGCTGAGCCGGTATCTCGAGGACCAGGGAATCGTGAGCGAGTTCCGCAATGGATTTCGCGTGACCGCTCCGGAAATCATGGATGCGGTGCTGCGCATCTTTTGCGGCTCAGTGAACCATCACCTGGTGGCCGAGCTAGGCAAGGCCGGCGCCAGAGCAATCGGCTTGTCGGGCGTTGATGCCGGAATCGTTCAGGCCGTGCAGCTGGCGCCGGAGTTGGGCGCAGTGGGCCAAGTTTCGCAGGTCAACGCGGCGCCGCTCGATTTACTCACGGAAGCAGGCTATCTGCCGACGATCGCCTGCGTCGCCGGCGGGGCGAACGGGGCGATCTATAACGTCAATGCCGACCAGATGGCGGCGGCTTGCGCGGGCGGCTTCAAGGCCAATCAACTGATCTACCTGACCGACGTGGCCGGCGTGTTAGACGCCGAGCAGAAGCTCATCCCTTCACTCACGATCGCGAGCGCACTGAAGCTGATCGATGACGGCGTCGCCCGCGGCGGCATGGAAGCCAAGCTGCGCGCGGCGATTTCTTCGATTGAAGGCGGCGCCGAGCGGGTGCGCATAGCGGCCGGCACCGAACCGGACGTGATTCCGCGGCTGCTGGCGGATGAGTCGCTCGGCACCGAGCTTGTCCGCGCATAGCGCGCTGCTCCGCTGAGCAAGGCTTACCGTGCCGGCTCTGAGTTTTCCCCTGTATCCCACATCAATCGCTGAGCGGAATCTCGCTGTATACGGGCCTGCTAGCGGTCTGAAAAGCTGAGTCTTTTCTTACTACAAGCGTCGCCGTTCGTCCCATTCTCCGGGAAATCTATTCAGTATCTGCGTCGAAATCCTCTATGCCGCCTCTATGCTTGGCCTTCCATGCAAGAAAGGTCATAAAGAATCTCTAAATACTGAATTTATTCTTGCGGAAAAAGAACGTATTGCGGCTATACTTCCTTCTCGCCGGAGCGCCTAAGTTGCAGGCGCATTGCTGAGGAGGTCCGTGTTGCGGAGACGAGTGGTCAATGTCTTGAGTGCTGCGGGGATGCTGTTGAGCGAGCCGGTCTTTTATCCGACTGGCAAGAAGCTTCTGGCAAAGGGCCATCAGTTGAAGGAGGAAGACATCCAGCTGTTAACGCGGGAAGGCTATCTTCAGGTCCCGGTAAATGTTCTCGAAGAAAGCGACGTCCCGGAAGAGGAAGCGGCGGTGCAGTTGGCCGTTCAGTCAGCCTGCGGGTGTCTAGAGATTCGCGTCGGAGCAGGAGGCCGGGCCAACATGGTGGCCACCAAGAGTTGCTGCGTGTTGGTAGATGAGGAGCGTCTGCGGCAGCTAAACGGTTCGGGCATCGTCACGGCGGCGACCTTGCCGAACCTTTCGTTCGCCTTCGCCGAGCAACGCGTGGCCACGGTCAAGTCGGCTCCGTTCGGAGTACCGCGGCAAGACTTCGAGCGCGAGCTTGCTCGATTGGAGGCGGCTGCTCCGCTCTTGCAGGCCCGCCCGGTGGGCGAACCGGCCGTCGGCGTGCTCTATAGCGATCCGTTTGAAGCCGAGCGGGCGCGGAGGCTGTTTGAGGGCATCATGCGAACGCGACTGGAACGATTTGGCGTCCACGCGGCATTTGTCCTGGCGGCGCGAGAAGAAGAGGAAGTCCTAGCGAGAAGCCTGCAGCATTTGTTGCGGGCTCGTCCGACATTGGTCTTGATGGCATCGACCACGGCGCCGGCGGGGCCGGATGACGTGGTGGGGCGCGCAATCAAGAGGGTGGGGGGCAATTTGGAGCGATTCATGGCCCCGGTCGAGCCAGGGAATCTCTTGCTCCTCGCTTACGTCGGCGATATCCCCGTCGTCGCCGCTCCTGGTTGCTTCCGCTCGGCACGACCCAACGTCGTGGATTTGTTGTTGCCTGCCCTGCTGACGCAATATCGCCTCAATGCCGCCGAGATTGGCGGTTTTGGGCACGGCGGGTTGCTGCAATAAGCAGCGGGATCTGCGGAATAGGACTGCAGCTCGTTCGCGCGAGACGAAGCGGCGGCTAGAGGTGCAATAAGCAGCGGGATCTGCGGAATAGGACTGCAGCCTCACCGAAGAGCGCTGTCCCGGCGGTGAACTATACTCGCCTCTAGCCTGGGATGCCGGGCGCAAATTGCCATGCCTCACCTTTACGCCGGCGCCTCCGGTTTCGCCTATCCGGCTTGGAAACCGGAGTTTTATCCCAAGAACGTTCCGCAAGCGCGCTTCTTGGAACACTATGCGACGCGACTGAACAGCGTCGAGATTAACTACACCTTTCGCCGCAGCGCGAGCGAGTCCACGCTGGCGAAATGGAGCGCGCAGACGCCGGAGGGATTTCGGTTTAGCGTCAAAGCGCATCAGCGCATCACCCATTTCGCGCGTTTGAAGGCCGAGGCGGCCGAGCCGACTGAGTTTTTTCTGCGATCGATGGAGCCGCTGCGCGCGGCCGGGCGCCTGGGAGTTGTCCTGTTCCAGCTGCCGCCGAACCTGAAGCTTGACCTGGACCGGCTTCGCTCTTTTCTGAAACTGCTGCCCGCCGGAATTCGAGCGACTTTCGAATTCCGGCACGAGTCGTGGTTTGACGAAGCCGCCTTCGAGACGCTGCGGCAACACAATGCGGCGCTATGCCAAGCCGAATCGGAGGAGCTGACGGTTCCAGAAGTCGTGACTGCCGATTTCGTCTATATGCGCCTCCGCAAGGCGGCTTACGACGAGGCGGATCGCACCGCGATTCGCGGCCGGGTGGAAGCGCAGCTGGCGGACGGCCGCGACGTCTTCCTCTACTTCAAGCACGAGGACACGCCGGACGGAGCGCTCCACGCCGAAGAGTTGTTGCACGGCGTTTCTGCTCACGACTAACCTCGATTCGGCCGATAGGAGCGGTGCACGGTATGGCGCTCCGCATTAAAGACACGCTCGCCCAGATCTTTCATCCGCCTGCGGAAGACTCCGCTCCCCCGCCGGAGCGCAGAGCGTCCCCGCGGACGCCGGCATTCCAGACGGTGCTCGTCGAATGGGAGGACTTGGAAAAGGGCTACCAGGCATTCGCCGGAAGATTGGAAAACCGTTCCGAGAAGGGCTTAGGAATCCGCGGATCGCGACTGTTGCCGCGGGGAAAGACAATCCTTGTCTCGATCGAGGAGGAAAGGACCGTGAAGGCCGTCGTGCGGCGCTGCACTTCAGGCGACGGGGGATTTTACCTGGCAGCGGAAGTCATTCCCGTAGACAAGCGGCGCAGCGACCGAGAGCCGATGTATTGCACGGCGCGAATTAGCTGTACGCGCGATGCCAGACGGGACTTGCCTGTCATCATTCGGGACGCCAGCGAAGACGGGATACAAGTGGAATCCCACGAGCCGCTATCGATCGCCGAAGTAATCGAGGTTTCTCACCTGGGCTCGTTCCGGGAAGGCAGGATCACCTATTGCCGCCAGGACGGTGATTCCTACCGGATGGGCGTGCAATTCGTAGGACCCGCGTGGCACGAAGGCTATCGCATCTTGACCGGGTATAGCGACCTCGGCTAAAGGCCGACGGAGCTCAGCTCGCGGGCCAGACCTTCAG
>CAZYOX010000409.1:0-3832 GCA_964649285.1 uncultured Bryobacterales bacterium
GACCTGCTCTTGTTCCGCGGCCTCCCGAATCTTTTCTGCCGCTCCGCCCGAGGCGACTTGGGCGAATCGTTTGGCATTTGGCGCGGTGCGGTCCATGAACGACGTCAGCTGTTCCGCGACCGCCCTCTCAATCTCCTCCGCTTCCGGCCATACAGTGCCGGCATTGAACCCCGCATCAAGCAGTCCGTGCTCATAGGGCCCGTGCGGAACAGCATAGAGGAACAGGATCTCCGCTCCGAAATGCTCGGCGATCGCCGCAGCATGCTTAGCCGCAGCCTCCGAGCGAGGGGAGAAATCGACGGGAACCAGTAATTTCTTGATTTCCAACATAGGAGCACCTCGCACAGTTAAACGCGGCAGTGTGCTCCTAGTTTACGCACGAAGACCCAAGGCCCCTCAATCCCCACGCGCGCCCTGGTGGTCATTGGCGCTCTTCATCAGCCCAAAAGGGGCGGCATAACCAATAGCCCACGGCGTGAGCCGTGGGTAGCGAACCTCGCCGCCACCCCTCCCTCTTCGTCCATCCGCCGGGCACGATTCGGCGCTCTTCATCGGCCCCCGGCGGCGCAACCGATACGACCCACGCACACAAAGTAACAGAGGCTAGTCATCCCCCGGGAATACTCTTGCGCTACCGAGATTCGGCGTTAATCCGTGCCCACTCCGCCCGCCAGTTCCAAAATCTTAGCGATCCGCTTCGGCTCCGCCGAAACTTCGTCGTAGGCCGCAGCGCCTAGGTGCATGCACTCGTGATACTGGGCGAAATTTGACTTCTCAACCAGCACGACCACGCGCAGCCGGACCGGATGCCGCCTGGCCCATTCCAATACCTGCAGCGCCTCATGCGTACCCGCCGGGCTGTAGACCATAATCGGCGGACGGCCCAACCTGCCAACGAGCTGATTGAAGTCCGCTTCGGTCCGGACGGAAGTCAAGGCAATGCCCAAACTCTCCATCTGCGTGGAAAGCGCCTCCCATGCGGGACTCGAACTTAACGAAACAGTGACGGCCTTCATGCGCTAATGCCAGCTATTCGACGATTGCCTCACGAAGAGTTCGGTGTCAAGTACACATAATAATTTCATGCTTGGCCGCGACAGCCAAACAATCAAAGGCCTCGTGGAAAGAAATGCGTCCAGCGACAACGCCCTTCTCGCGGCAAAGCGCGATCCGCTTTCCTACGAACAACTGGCGCAACAGATCGACACGACTGTCGTCGCACTGAATTACTTCGGCCTCGGTCGCGGAGATTCCATCGCCGTCGCGTTGCCCGATGGACCTCTTGCCGCCTCGGCACTTGTTTCTCTCTCTTGCGGCGCGACCTGTACGCCGTTGGATTCCTCCTGCCGCGCCGGAGAGTTCGAGTTCTACCTAAACGATCTCGAAGCCAAGGCGCTCCTCGTCGAAGCGGGAGTCGATTCCCCCGCGACCCATGCCGCTCAGAAGCTTGGGATCCCTTTGCTGGAGTTGAGGCCTCACGGCTCCTGCGCCGGCTCCTTCGTTCTCCAAGGACAACCGGGCCGCGCTCCCGCGAGAGGAGGTCCGGCGCAGCCTGACGATGTCGCTATAGTCCTACGGACGTCACACACTCGCCCAAAGATCGTCTCGCTCAGCCACTGTAACGTCTGCTCTTCGGCCAATGCTGTTGCCCGCACGCTTGCCCTTACGCCGCGAGACGTCTGCCTCAACCTCATCCCGCTGTTCGACATCCACGGCTTGATCGGCGCGCTCCTGTCCTCTGTTGCCGCCGGCGCCTCGGTTTACTGCGCGCCTGGCTTCAATGCCATGGGCTTCTTCGGCTGGCTCGATGACATCAAACCTTCCTGGTATTCCGCCGCGCCGACCATGCACCAGGCGATCCTTTCTCACGCCTTGCGCACCGAGCGGAGCCGCAACCGCAATTCGCTTCGCTTCATCCACTCGTCCTCAGCCCCTCTGCCGCCTCGGCTGCTGAGTGCGCTGGAAGAACGGTTCGGCGTCCCCGTCGTTGAGTCCTAGGAAATGACCGCGGCCCCTTAGTAGATAGCCGGCAATCCCTTACGGTGATTCATGCTCGGCCCTCACAAGCCGATATGGAAATTGGAACGTCCTATGCTAATGCCCCGCGCCAAACGCAGCCACGTCCGAGCACTCTGCTCCGAACTTGTGCGGATTTCATTTCGCGATCAGCGGGGTCGGCGCGTTCAGGAAACCGCCGTATTGGAAGATCTCGGCGAACAGGGCGCAAGAATCTCCCTCTGCCTGCCGCTGACGCCCGGCTGCCAGGTCGGTTTTCAAGCAGTCGCATTCGAGGCCAACGCCCAAGTTCGCTATTGCGAACTAGCCGACTCCGGCTTTGCTGTCGGTATTGAATTCGCGGACAATTTCCGATGGGACGAGAAAAAGTGGGCGCCGGAACATTTGTTGCGCCTGCCCAATTCCGAATTCCCGGATTCGTAGCTAGCGCGCGTACGCTGCCAGGTCGACCAGCAACGACGCCAGTACCGCCGAGTCGTGCCGCACGATGTCGCCGCTGGCGAGAAGGTCCACCGACAACACTTTCACGCCCATCGCCTCCAAGGCGGGACGATCCACCTTAACCGGTCCGGCCTCCGTCTCCGCATAGCGCTTCAACACCGTTTCCGCCGCCGTTCTCTCATTGACGACTACATAGTCCGCCAGGCCGTCTTTCGAATGACGCAGCAACGCCTTCAAGTGATCTGCCGCCGTGTAGCCCTCCGTCTCGCCCGGTTCTTCCATGAGGTTGCAAACGTACACCTTCGGCGCCTTGGAGTTGCTGATCGCATCGACGATGCCGTCGACCAGCAGGTTCGGAATCACGCTCGTGAAGAGCGATCCAGGGCCAAGCGTGATCAAGTCCGCTTCGGCAATTGCTTCCAGCGTCTCCGCAACTGGTGCGCAATGCCGCGGCCGCAAGAATATTTGTTTGATCGAATCCGCGGCATGGCTGATCGACGTTTCGCCCACCATCTGTCTCCCGCTGCCGAGCTCGGCCTCGAGCGTCACATTGGTCAGAGTCGAGGGGAAGATGCGTCCTCGGATGGCCAACACTTCGCTGGAAAGTTGAATCGCCTGGTGGAAATCTCCCGTGACGTCGGTCAGCGCCGCCAAGAACAGATTGCCGAAGCTATGCCCTTCCAGCCCCTCGCCGCTGGCGAACCGGTACTGGAACAACTGCGAAAGAAGCGCCCGGTCTTCCGCTAGCGCCACCATGCAGTTGCGAATGTCGCCCGGCGCCAGAATGTCAAAGTCTCGCCGTAGCTTGCCCGAACTGCCGCCGTCATCACTGACCGTGACTACAGCCGCAATATCCAAGTCCGATTCGCCGCGGCTCTCCCGCAGAACGGCTAAATCGCGCAGGCCGCGCAGCAGCGTGGAGAGACCCGTCCCGCCCCCGAGCGCAACAATTCTAATTGGAGGGGTCAACGCAAACCGCCCAAACGCAAAGAGACCTAGGCGACCTCGTCGTTCGACTCGTTCGAGAACAATGTAGCCGCTGCCGGATTGCTCCTCAGCGCGGCCAGATCGCTGTCGCGCATTGCCAGGATTCGGCTCTGCGGATCCAGTTCAATCGCGCGTTCGATGCTGCTAATGGCGCCCGGTATATCGCCCGACAACGTGGCCGCAACGCCCAAGGCGAAGTGCAGGTGAGCGCCTTTTGGATCCTGCTTCAGTGCAAGGCGCAAGAGTCGATCGGCGTCTTCCAGACGGCGGTCATTGATCAAGGCGACTGCGGCGTTGTAGCGATCCTCCGCCGTCTTCGGCTCCGGCTCGCTCTGCATTCTCTGTTGGCAGATTCTCAGATACACCGATGCGCTATGTCTCAGCGCCG
>CAZYOX010000410.1:0-969 GCA_964649285.1 uncultured Bryobacterales bacterium
GCGGCTTTTTTGATGTCCACGATGAGCCTGGCTGGGCCACATGGATTGATTATCAAGGCCAGAACGAACACCGCTTGCTCTGCTGCGTACCGCCCACCCTCGAAGACGCCGTTCAAGCTGGGATTTACGCGAACCCCATGGACTGCATCCGCTGGATCGATTGCCCAGAGTTGCTAAACGATCCCGAGCAATGAATTAACCCCAAACTCATCTTGCGCTAACCACTTTCCCCGTCAGCGCTTTTTTATTTTGAGGATCGTCGCCTCGGCGTTGATCTGCCGCTCCGACGCGCTACGTCGCCTGCGTGAGATTTCCCGCGCGGTCTTACCTACTCGCAGAGCACTTGCATCGCGGCGCGCGCGCCGCCCGCTTTGTGCGGCACGCCAGCGAGTTGCAAGCCCATCTCGACGCCGCTGAGCGTGCCCATTAGCATCAAGTCGTTGAAGTGTCCCAGGTGTCCGATGCGGAAAACCTTGCCCTTCAGCCTCCCGAGTCCCGTGCCGAGCGACATATCGAAGCGCTCTAGGATGACGCTTCGAAGCTTATCCGCGTCATGGCCTTCCGGCATCACCACTGCGGTAAGCGAGTTCGAATACTCGGACTCCACGGCAGCGAGGTTTTCCAGCCCCCAAGCCGCTACGGCCGCCCTTGTCGCGTTGGCATATCTCGCGTGACGGGCAAAAATGGCCTGCAGTCCCTCTTCAAGCAGCATCGAGAGCGCTTCGTCGAGGGCGTACAGCAAGTTCGTCGCCGGCGTGTAAGGGAAGAAGCCCTGCTTGTTCGACTCCAAGATTGGCTGCCAGTGCCAGTAGGAGCGCGGCAGCTTGGCGGACTTTGACGCCTCGATCGCCTTTTCGCTGACCGCGTTGAAGCCGAGGCCCGGGGGCAACATAAGACCCTTCTGGGATCCGCCAACCGTTACGTCTACGCCCCACTCATCATGGCGATAGTCGATGGAACCGAGCTACG
>CAZYOX010000410.1:979-3827 GCA_964649285.1 uncultured Bryobacterales bacterium
AGATCGTATCGACCAAAAAGAGTGCCGGATGCCCAGTGGAATTGATCGCTTCGCGTACGCCGGAGATATTGCTGGTAACGCCGGTGGAGGTCTCGTTGTGGACGACCGCCACCGCTTTGATCTTCTTTTCCTTGTCCGCCGAGAGCCGGGCGGCGATCTTCTCCGGATTGGCGCCGTGCCGCCAGTCGCCCTCAATCCAGTCGATCTGCAGTCCCATGCCCTCGGCCACGCCGCGCCAAAGGTGGGAGAACTGCCCGGTCTCCGACATCAACACGGTGTCGCCGGCCGACAGGGTATTAACCAGTGCACCTTCCCAAGCGCCGGTGCCCGACGATGGGAAGATCACGACCTGCCCCTTCGTCTGGAATACCTGCGGGAGGCGGCTAAGGATCGCTTTGGTCAGCGCTGCGAACTCGGGGCCGCGATGGTCCATCGTCGGCTGATGCATTGCTCCCAGCACTCGGTCAGGGACGTTGGTGGGACCCGGAATTTGAAGAAAATGACGACCTGGGTGAACGAAGGAATTAGGCATGATGAACCCCCAAGCTTATCACGCAGCGGCCGCTGTCATTGGTATGCTCCAACCATGAATTGGGCTCAAATGCACCTTGCGCTCGTTCACGTTCCGGTCGTTGGGGCGTTCTTTAGCTTGATCTTGTTGGTGCTTGCGGTCTATTTCCGCTCGGACTTGCTGTTCCGCGTCGGCTGCGGCTTCACCGCCTTCTGCGCAGCGGCCGCCGCGGCGAGCTACTTCACCGGCGGAGAGGCCTATGAGCTGCTGCAAGACCAGTTCGACAGCGAAGTGGTGGAACGGCACGCCCTCGCGGCCCGGGGCGCGTTCTTACTCTACACATTGGGGGGCGTCGGCGCGCTGGTGGCCGTCTTGCAGGAGTTGCAGGGGGAGCCCGCGGCCCCGGCCCTCCGTTGGGCACTGCTGGCGGCGAACTTGGTCGTTTTTGGCGTACTGTTGTGGGCGGCGCACCTGGGCGGCTTGATTCGCCACCCGGAAATCGCACCTCCGATCGAATCTCTCGCTACGCTATTCCTTTAGCCCTCGCATGCTCTGGTCGAGACTCCTCGCCGCCATCGCGGTTCTGCTGTCCCTGCCCCTCGGTCTCGTCGCACACGACTTCACCGTAACCGAAGTCGCGGTCATCTTTAGCGGCGACGGCGGATACCAGATCGACATGAGCGTCGACGCCGATGCCTTGGCCCTCGGACTGCCGCCGGATACCGATTCCGCAGTGGTGGTCGCTGAGATGGAGAAACTCACGCCCGGCGAATTCGAGGCGGCGGTCGAGCGCGCCAAAGCCTTCGTTACGCAATACGTTCGCATACGTTTCGACGGAGCCAGGCAGTCGCCGGCCGTTGAGTTCCCCCAATACGGTACCGCCGCCGCAAAGGACGCCCAAATTCCGACGGTCTTGGGAACGCTAGCGCGGATGCAGGGCCGCATTCCCGCCGGCGCCCAAGCGCTCACCTTTGGTGCCTCGGAGGTATTCAAGGCAGTCAAATTGACCGTCTTCGATCCTTCTGCGCCCCAACCGGCCACCTTCACCTTGGGACCGGGGGAAGAGAGCCCGCCGCACGTGATCGGCGGCGGACAACAAACCCAAACGACCGGCAGCGTGCTTTGGCGCTATACGTTGCTTGGCTTCGAGCACATTCTGCCCTTAGGTCTCGACCACATCTTGTTCGTACTCGGCTTGT
Source organism: uncultured Bryobacterales bacterium (assembly GCA_964649285.1). GTDB lineage: Bacteria > Acidobacteriota > Terriglobia > Bryobacterales > UBA6623 > CAMPKL01. The sequence continues at coordinate 2,690 of CAZYOX010000410.1, forward strand.
TTCTGCTGAGCGCGCACTGGCGTCCCCTGCTCTGGCAGGTAACGGCCTTTACCGTCGCTCATTCCGTGACATTGGCTTTGGCTATGTTCGATGTGGTTTCGCTCCCATCCCGGCTCGTCGAGACGCTCATTGCCGCCTCGATCGCTTACGTGGCCATTGAAAACCTCTTCACTTCCAAACTCCATGCCTGGAGGCCCGCCGTCGTCTTCTGCTTCGGCTTGCTTCATGGGCTTGGGTTCGCCGGCGTGCTGCAAGAGCTGGGCCTGCCGCGCGAGCAGTTCGTGCCGGCGTTGATCTCATTTAACGTCGGCGTGGAGTTGGGTCAGTTGACGGTGGTTTCGCTCGCCTTCTTGGCCGTGGGTTGGCTGCGCGAGCGGCCCGACTACCGTAAGCTCGTCGTCATCCCCTGTTCGGCCGCCATCGCGGCCATGGGCATTTACTGGGCCATCACTCGTTGGTTCTTCTGATGAGCATCGTGCGCATCGCACTGGCTAACTTTCGCTACGCGGCTTCGCCCGAGGAGTCGGTCGCCCTCGCGGAGCAGGCCATCGCCCAAGCGGGCAGCGAGGGCTCCGCCGTCGTTTGCTTCCCGGAGTGCTACGTGCCTGGCTACCGGGGCCTCGGCAAGCAGCCGCCTCCGCCCGACCCTGGGTTCCTGCGGCGCGCTTGGGCGTCGATCGCCAACGCGGCTACCCAAGCTGACCTTGCCGTCGTCCTCGGGACCGAGCGTATCGTCGATTCCCAGCTGCGCATTACCGCGTTGGTCATCAATCGAAACGGAACGATAGCCGGCTTCCAAGACAAAGTCCAACTCGACCCTTCCGAAGAGGGTCCGTACTCGCCAGGAGCCGGGCGCGAAGTCTTCCAGGCGGGCGAGCTGCGGTTCGGCGTCTCCATCTGCCATGAGGGCTGGCGTTACCCCGAGACGGTCCGCGCCGCTGTGCGCCGAGGGGCCCACCTCGTATTCCATCCGCACTACCATCCGGCCGAACCCGGAGGCCATGTCCCTCGAAGTTTTGGCGAGCCGGCAAATACGTTCCATGAGAACGCCGTCCGTTGCCGCGCCGCGGAAAATTCCTGCTACTTCGCCTCGGTCAACTACGCCAGCCCCGATTCGCCGACGACTTCCGCCGTCACG
>CAZYOX010000411.1:0-3820 GCA_964649285.1 uncultured Bryobacterales bacterium
GTGATGACGGCACGGTTGCATTTGGGATGCCGAGATTCGCCGCCAGCAGCTGAGCATGGGAAAGCGCGTTGCCGCTGTCGAGCGTTAAGACTCCGGCCATCGGTTTGAGGTCCGAAACCGTTTCGGGTACGACATAGATCGCTCGCGGATCGAAGACGAGAGAACTGGCCGATTCCGCCTCAAGCAATTCCAGCCGACCGATGGCGACGCCTGGATTCAGCCCGCCGACGCCCGCGCTGGAGTCGAGTTCGAAGATGCGGTGCCGCAAATCGACCGCACGGTTTGCATCGTCGACAATTCTTTCCATCACGTGAGCGAGCGGCAGAGCGAAAGAAGCTCGCAGCAGACTATCGAGCAAGCCGGCGGCAGCAGGAACGACTGGCGCATACATCTGGCTTAAGGGGCCGAACTCGCGGCTCGCGGTAGCCCGGCTCCACTCGGTCGCCCGGCCAAGGTACTGCACAGACGCCGCGTAGACGTCGGGCGCAACTTCAACAGCAGCCAACAACCCGCTCATCTCCGTTTCCAACGCCGCCAGTTGGCGTCTCGACAGCAGTCCGGCTCCAGCGGTGTAGCGCCACTGATCACGCAGTTGCCGCAACGCTTCCGCTCTGGTTGCAGGGGCAAGTCCGCTGACGGCAGCGAAGCCTTCCTCTTGCACTGCGGCGTTAACATCCACGTAGCGCAAGGCGCGGTCGCCTCCCGCGCCGGGAGCTGTGGCGGCATCGAACAGGCCAAGGGTCAACTCAGCCCCCGCCGAAAGGATCGCCCGTTGGTTGTTCGCCGCCAGCGCATCGGCAAATGCGGCGCCTTGCCCTTCGAGCGGCGTTCCCTTCAGGCTCGTCCGAATACTGTCTGCTGACTCTTTGGCGGCCGCTGCTGAGTACTGCTGGCGCAACAGATCGATGAGCTCACGCAAATCCGCTGCAACCGGCGGCGCAGGATTGCGTTGCGTCAAGAATCGTTCCACAGATCGGAGATCTTCTTTGCCGGGAGCGGAATGAATCTTCGCTCGCACCCCCTGGAAGCGCCCGTCTTCATCCGCAATAGCCTTGGCTAGGTTGCGTATGCGCGTAACCGTTCCCGTCGGCTGGCCGTGGGGGATGACGGCAACAAGTTGATTCGCCAAAAAATAGCGCCGTTTCAACCAAGCGGGGTCAGAGAACAAATCGGCGAGCAGGCTGCGTCCGGCCTGTTCTTCATCCTCGATTTGCCGCGCTCCGCGATAGGAATAGGCTCGCCGGTAAATCCAGCCGTCATCGACTTGTTCGAGATAGCGCTCCAATACCAGTTGCTTCAAGCGATGGTGATCGCGCGCTGCGTCAATGAGATAACTCTTGTCGGCTCCAGCTAGGATGACGCCGACGTCCAACCCGAGGCTCTCAAGCCGCTTCGCTTCCGGGCTCAACGATGCGTGCTGATAGCCGCCGCCCAGAGGCTTACACGGCGGCGGGGACGGCGGATGCACCGAGCCGTCGTTGCAATACCACTGGATGCGGAAGAAGGGGCCCCGCGGGTTGGACTTGAAATCATCAAGGGTCTTGCGGGCTTCACGCGCTTGTGCTTCAGACAGGGTTGGAAGCAAGCCGTCTGCGACCGCATGCCCGCTCGTGAAGACGCAAAGCAACAGGAGGCACATGCACATTCGCACGAATGCCGGCTTCCATCTAGGGCGCAGAGCCGCCGGCATCAAGGTTGTGGAGGTAACCACGAAGAACACGACGAGTATGGCGGCCGCCGTCAGCTGCGATTATTGTACTCCCGGCCAAACTACCGCGATACGGCGCTCGGACCTTGTGCGGCTGACTCCGCGGCGATGCGCCTGAGGTATTTCCGCAGGATCGCTTGCTCGATGGCGCCTTGCCGTCCGATTGGCGCGGGCGTGCGCACCAGCAGGGAAACCTTGCCTGCTTCGGGGATTTGCACATGGACGCGCGGCTGTGTCGGCAAGCCGTCCAAGCTATGCGTGGTCTCCAGCCGCTTCATCCGTTCCTTGACCTCCGTCAGGAACGCAGCAGTCTCCTCTTGAGCCGCCTCCAGCAAGATCTGTTCGGCCCTTTGCCAGTCACCCTCGACCGGCACAGAAAATACGTGGAAGGCATAGGGCTTCATCGACGACTCATTCACCACAGAACTCAGCAATAACTGGCTATTGGGAATGACTACCGTCCTACCCGTGCGCAGGTGATAGTTATCGCCCGGCCCGACTTCCAGCAGCGTGGTCGAAAACAGCGTGAGGTCGATAACGTCGCCGCGACGCCCGTCGATCGAGATGCGGTCGCCGATCGCATAGGCGTTGGTCGTGGCGCGCAGGAAAGAACCGTTGATGCACAGGATGAATTCCTTGGTGGCAACGACGAAAGCCACGGCGAATGCCACCACCGCTGTCGCAAAGGCGCGCAGTTCGTCAATCCAAATCGAAGCCAGCGCAACGAAGGCCAGCAGGACGACGGCATTGCGCAGACCGACTATCCAGCGCAGTCGCTGCTCGGCGCGACTCAAGTAGTGCAAAACGCTCCGGCGCAGCACCATTTGCATCGCAACAGCGAACGCGACAACGGCGAACGAGGCCGCGAGCTTCGAAGCCCAAAGGTCACTCGTAAGGTTTGCGAAATCGAACATGCACAATCGCCTTTAAGACTTAGGGTATTCGAACGGCGCCGCCGATGCGTCCGACGCCCGTCCCACAAACGGGTCGCCTGGAGCAGGTGGTCCATAACCGCGTACCGACTATTTCGATATGGGTTCGCGCGCCGGGACGACCGGATCGCCGGAAACAGCAAAGGGGAAGTCCAAGGACTTCCCCCTGCTACCGAAATGGCTCGGTCTCCCGTTAGTACTTCGGCACGCTGGGGTCGACTTCGTCGCTCCAGCGCGTTATGCCGCCGACCAGATTGGTAACCCGCGAGAAGCCCATCTCCTTGAGGATGCCCTGCGCCTTGGCGCTGCGTCCGCCCATCTTGCAGTGGACGATGATGTCGGCGGTGGAATCCAGTTCGCCGACGCGCTGCGCGACTTGGCCGAGCGGGATCAGCGTCGAGCCCGGAATCTTGGCGATGTCGTACTCGTGCGGCTCGCGCACGTCGAGGATGAAGATGTCGTCGCCCTTATCGATACGAGCTTTGAGTTCGAGAGGAGTGATTTCGTCCATCTTGCCTGCCTTCGCCGCGTCGGCGGCCTTTTGTTGCGGGATGCCGCAGAACTCTTGGTAATCGATGAGTTCCTTAACCGTCGGATTGTCGCCGCATACTGGGCACTCGGGGTTCCGGCGGAGCTTCAGTTCGCGGAACCTCATGTTGAGAGCGTCGTAGAGCATCAACCGTCCGCTCAGCGTTGTGCCCTTGCCGAGGATCAGCTTGGCGGTCTCGGTCGCTTGGATCGAGCCGATCAGCCCTGGCAGCACGCCCAAGACGCCGCCTTCGGCGCAGCTCGGGACCAGCCCAGGGGGCGGCGGCTCGGGATACAAGCAGCGGTAGCAAGGGCCGTCTTCGTGGTGGAAGACGGTGGCCTGACCCTCGAAGCGAAAAATTGAGCCGTAGGCGTTCGGCTTGTTCAACAGCACGCAGGCGTCGTTGACCAGATACCGCGTCGGGAAGTTGTCAGTTCCGTCGACGATCACGTCGTAATCCTTGAAGATCTCCAACGCATTCGCGCTCGATAGCGGAACGTTGAACTTGTCGATCTTCAAGGCTGGGTTGATGTCAAGCATTCGATCCGCGGCAGAGTCGATTTTGAGACGTCCGACGTCTTTAGTGCCGTGAATGACCAGCCCTTGCATGGTGGTGTAGGCGACCAAGTCGAATTCGGCAACCCCCCAGCG
>CAZYOX010000412.1:0-3820 GCA_964649285.1 uncultured Bryobacterales bacterium
GCCGGGCCCGACACGCTAGAGTAGTCTAGTTTGCCTCAGCGTTCGAGATCGAAATGGGCCACGTTCGCCCCAGGAATCCTGCTTGCCGCCGCGGGAATTGGGGCGGGGGACTTGGTGACGGCCACGCTCGCCGGGTCCGAGGCCGGCCTTGCCGTCATTTGGGCTGCGGTCCTCGGCGTCGTACTCAAGTGGACGCTCGGCGAAGGGCTGACCCGCTGGCAACTCGCCACAGGTACCACCCTGCTTGAGGGTTGGAACAATCGCCTCGGCGCGCCAATGCGCTGGTTGTTCTTCATCTACCTTGTGCCCTGGAGTTTGGTGGTCGGCGGCGCGCTTGTCAGCGCCTGCGGCGTGGCCGGGGCAGCCATCCTCCCCATCGGCGATTTGGACAACTCACGGCTGATTTGGGGCGTCATCCACTCTCTAGTCGGTTTGACCATGATCTGGCGCGGCAGCTTCGGCGCTTTTGAGCGAGCAATATCGGTCCTCGTCGGCCTCATGTTCGTCACCGTAGTGGCGACAGCCGTTGCTTCCGGCCCGGACTGGGGCGCCGTCGCGTTGGGCTTTATCCCCTCCATCCCCGAGAGCGGTTCAACTTGGGTCTTGGCCGTGATCGGCGGCGTCGGCGGCACCGTCACGCTCCTTTCCTACGGTTACTGGATTCGTGAGCGGGGCCGCTCTGGCATGGCGGATCTCGCCGACTGCCGTCTAGGTCTCGCCCTCGGCAACGGGATCACAGCGTTGTTTGGCATCGCCGTCATCATCATCGGCTCGAACCTTAAGTTGGAAAACTCCGGCAACGCCCTAGCCATCGAGATGGCCGACCAGTTGGCGCAAGTCCTGGGCGAACCTGGCAGATGGATTTTCCTGGCCGGCTTCTGGGCCTGCGTGTTCTCCAGCTTGCTCGGCGTGTGGCAGAGCGTGCCGTACTTGTTCGCGGACTTCTGGTATCTCGCGCGCGGCAAAAAGGTCCCGGAAGCCGGACTTGCCAGCACCAAGCCCTATCGCTTCTACTTGCTGGCCATCGCGTTTCTGCCATTAGCCTTGCTCACTCACCCCGTGCGCCAGGTTCAACTGATATACACCGTTTTCGGCGCCTGCTTTCTGCCGTTTGTCGCCGCCTCGCTGGTGTTGTTGAATTCGCGTGCTAAGTGGGTGGGCGCCGGCGCTACCACGCACTGGTCGCTCAACGCCGTGCTCATCAGCGCCGTCGCCCTATTCGTCTATCTCGCCGCCGCAGGCTGATCTTCCGCGCGCTTCGCGTATTTGTACGCGCGTCCTGCGTTGCCCCAGAAAAATTTCTCCGCCTGCGCCTGCGTCAGCGGGCTTGCCGTGCTGCTGAAACGCAGGACCCGCCGCGCTGCCGGCATTTGCGCGAGGGCCGGCGGCTCGCCTCCTTGAGAAGGCCTCTGATCGGCTGGACCCATGGGAAGCCCGCTAAAGCGGCCTGAAGACAGGCCTAACCATGAGGTCCATGAATGGACCTGAAACCACGAGAGAATTTGCACCCCCATGCTAGACCTAAAATATGGAAGGGACAGGCGTTCGTGCCCTCCATGATCGCCTTGCGGAAAGCCCCAATGTCCGCCCTTTTTCGACTCAACACGATCTACACCCAACCGAGTCAACGACTTAGCCAAAAATCGGCGCGGACCAAAGCGGACATAGGCGGACATTCGCGGATATTCACGGCACTCGCGCGGATGCCGGCGGACACTTGCGGCTCTAGTTGGTCAGGCGCGGCCTCTCGCCGGCAGGCCTACAGCGGGATGTTGCCGTGCTTCTTGCGCGGCGTGTCGTCGACTTTGTTCTCGAGCATCTTGAGCGCGCGGATTAGCTTGGGCCGCGTATCGCGGGGCAGGATGACTTCATCTACCCAACCGCGCTCGGCCGCGACATAGGGATTGGCGAATCGCTTGCGGAAGTCTTCAATCTTCTCTTGGCGCACACCATCGGCTTGTTCGCCTGCGCTCATCAGTTCGCGACGATAGACGATGTTGACGGCCTGCTCGGGTCCCATGACGGCGATCTCCGCCGTGGGATAAGCGAAATTGATGTCCGTGCGCAGATGCTTGGAACCCATAACGCAATACGCCCCGCCATAGGCCTTGCGGGTAATCACCGTGATCTTGGGAACGGTCGCCTCCGCATAGGCGTAGAGCAACTTGGCCCCATGTTTGATGATGCCGCCGTATTCTTGGTCGATGCCTGGCAGAAATCCGGGCACGTCTTCAAAGGTCACGATGGGAATGCCGAAAGCGTCGCAGAAGCGAACGAAACGCGCGGCCTTCAAAGATGCATTGATGTCCAAGCAGCCGGCGAGAACAGCAGGCTGATTGGCGACGATGCCGACCGATTTGCCCGACAGCCGGGCGAATCCGACGACGATGTTCTGCGCAAAACCTTCGTGAACTTCAAGGAAGCGGCCCTCGTCGACGACACGCGTCACGATTTGCTTCATGTCGTAGGGCTGGCGAGACTCGGCAGGAATGATCGTATCGAGGCCTGCGTCGCGACGATCGTCTGAATCGTCGGTGGGCCTCGGGGGGGCGTCGTCGAGGTTGTTTGACGGCAGATAAGAGAACAATTCGCGCACCATTTGCAGACATTCACGATCGTCGAGCGCGAGAAAGTGAGCTACTCCCGAGCGTTGGTTGTGCGTTTCCGCTCCGCCCAGATCCTCTTTGGTCACCGTCTCGTGCGTGACGGTCTTGATCACATCGGGGCCCGTGACAAACATGTGGCTGGTCTTGTCGACCATGAAGACGAAATCAGTGATGGCCGGCGAGTACACCGCTCCGCCAGCGCAGGGTCCCATCACAGCGGAGATCTGAGGCACAACGCCGCTGGCCAACGTGTTGCGCAAGAAGATGTCCGTGTATCCGGCCAGGGAAGCGACGCCCTCTTGGATGCGCGCTCCGCCTGAATCGTTCAGCCCGATGATCGGCGCGCCGGTCTTCACCGCCAGGTCCATCACCTTGCAGATTTTCTGCGCATTGGCCGCCGAGAGCGAGCCTCCCATGACCGTGAAGTCATGGGCGAATACGAAGACCTTGCGGCCGTCAATTTCGCCGTATCCGGTGACGAAGCCGTCGCCCGGGACCGATTGTTCGGCCAAGCCGAAATCGCGGCAGTCATGGACCACGAGCCGATCCAACTCTTCGAACGTTCCTTCGTCCAATAGCAGGTCAACGCGTTCTCTTGCAGACAACTTGCCTGCCGCGTGCTGGCGTTGTAGCCTCTCCTCGCCGCCTCCCACCTCAGCCGCGCGATTGCGGCGTTCGAGTTCAGCTTGCAGATCGTCGAGCGTCATGTCGGTGAGGATGAGCAAACAGCGTAACAGAGGAGCTCGAATCCGCGGACCTTATGGTAGTCTGAAGGGGTTATGGCCAGCATTCCGAACACCAAGAGCTATCAGATCACGCACCCGGAGACGGGCGAGCGCGCCAGCATCATCGCTGTATTGCCCAAAGGCGCCGACCTGGATGCCTATCTCGCCGGCGCTGCGAAGCGTTTCGACTGGAAGGCTTGGGCCGACCAGAGGGCCAGCGTGAACAAGGTTCGCGTCGGTCAGCAGAAACAGCAGAAACGCAAGTAACCGTTTCGCGATCCCACAGAACCTTAGAGCCGGGAGTGCAGCGTATGCTGTACTCCCGGTTTTTGTTTTTGCAAGAAAGCTGGAACCTTTTCATTGCTCACTGGTCTTACCGCACGGGGATATCGCTCTATCTACTTGATTCAAAAGAATATCCTGTTCGAATCAGATATATGACTTAGTGATTTGGTACCAGTACCAATCGCTGATTTTGTCCTATCTCGG
>CAZYOX010000413.1:0-3799 GCA_964649285.1 uncultured Bryobacterales bacterium
GTACTCCTGGAGGGTATGGGGCCGCTTCGCAACCGATCACGCAGTGCGGTCGGACTCCCAGTTGCCGTTCCGTGAATCCATCGATTCTCCATTACTCGTTGATTTATTTAAGAAGGTCTTCTCGTTCTTCAGGTTCATCATCTCCGCCCTCCACCGGCACGGGTTCGGCGATTCTTAGAGCGCCCGGCGGGTTGCTGTGGAAACGATTTGTCGCATTGTTGTTTGACCGCGACTGCGTTGTGCGCTAACCTCCAGGTTCCTCTTAGGCGTCCGTTGGGGCCTAACAGGGAAGTCCGGTGAGAATCCGGCGCGGTCCCGCCACTGTGATCGGCGAGCCGACTCAACAGCCACTGGAGTTCATCTCTGGGAAGGGCGAGTCGGTGTTGGCGTTTCGACGCCTGAAGTCGTAAGCCAGGAGACCTGCCTTCGAGGGTGTAGCTGCGCTGTCCGCGGGTAACGGGTGAGCTGCTTTCGACAAGTTCCGGCTCTCGGCGCTTCAAGCCTGGAGTCGGTTCCTGTCTGAAGGGGCCGGAATCGTCAAGGCGTCCTGCCTTTCGGTTCTGCATTCTCCATCTACCCTTAGTGGTCATCGGCGCCCGATGACTCTCGGCAACGTTTTGACATTCTGATGCGTCCGGTATCGACGGACTAGAAGCTACGCGGTTGCCCCAGGGCCGCATGCCGGTTCTTCGAGCCGAGGGAAAGGAGCGTTTATGCAACCGAAAGATCTTCTCAATGCCTGGGGCACGATTCTCAAAGGCCGTAAACCCGCTCTGTCAATCGAGATCACTCGAGAGTGTCCGCTGCGTTGTCCGGGCTGCTATGCCTACGACGACGACCACCTGGGGGGCGACATGAACCTGCGGTCTTTGAACGACTATAAGGGGCAGGAGTTGATCGACCGTGTTCTCGACATCGTCGATCGCCATAAGCCTCTGCATCTTTCGCTCGTCGGTGGCGATCCGCTGGTGCGCCATCGCGAAGTAGAGGCTTTGACGCCGATGCTGCTGGACCGCGGCATCCACCTGCAGATCGTCACGAGCGCCTTCCGGAAGTTGCCGGCGGAATGGGCCGCCCTCAAGCGCTTAACCGTGGTTGTTTCCATTGACGGATTGCAGCCCGACCACGATGTGCGGCGTTCTCCCGCAACTTATGAGCGAATCCTCAAAAATATAGCCGGTCAGCGGATCGTCATTCACAGCACCATTACGGCGCAAATGATGAAGAGGCCCGGTTACCTGCGGGAGTTCCTGGAGTTCTGGACGCCGCGGGACGAGATCCGCAAGATCTGGTTCAGCACTTTCACGCCGCAGATCGGCGACGACCTCCCAGAGATTTTGACGGCGGCGGAACGCTCGCGCGTAATCGAGGAGTTGTTGGACCTTCGCCGCCAATTTCCCAAGCTCGACGACATGCGCCCGGGAGTGATCAAGCAATTCGCTGAACCGCCGCACAGCCCGGAGGATTGCATTTTTGCGCAAACAACCGAGACCCTCTCAGCGGATTTGCAAACCGTTGTGGCGCCCTGTCAGTTCGGCGGCAAGCCCGACTGCGCCTCGTGCGGCTGCCTCGCTTCGATGGCGCTCGCGGCGGTGGGCAAGCATCGACTCGGAGGTTTCCTTCCGGTCGGAGCGATCTTCAACGCTTCGCGCGCGATCGGCCGCGCTTGGACGCGTGCCGCCGGAATAGAGCGCGGCAAACCCAATCCCTTCAACGTGCTCCAGTAGATTTATCGCTCGGAGCGGCGGCGATCACGCCGGCATCGCTACGGGTTCGTAATTCAAATTGGGACCGAGCCATCGTTCCGTCTCCGCAAGCGACAGGCCCTTGCGCCCAGCGTATTCGGCAACCTGATCTGCGTCAATCTGGCCCAAGCTGAAATAGCGCGCTTCCGGATGAGCAAAGTACAAGCCGCTCACGCTAGAGCCGGGCCACATCGCAAACGACTCCGTAAGCAACATGCCGGTGTTGCGCTCCACATCCAGCAGCCGCCACAGCGTGGCCTTCTCCGTGTGGTCCGGGCACGCCGGATAGCCGGGAGCAGGACGGATGCCGCGGTATTTTTCGCGGATCAAGTCTTCGGGGCTCAGATCTTCTTCTTTGCCGTAGCCCCACGCGTCGCGCGCTCGTTTGTGCAGGCACTCAGCGAAGGCTTCCGCCAGCCGATCGGCAAGCGCCTCGGCCATGATCGCGTTGTAATCGTCGTGCTCCGCTCGGAAGCTTTCGCAAAGCTCTTTCAATCCGATTCCCGCGGTAACCGCGAATGCGCCGATGTGATCCTCCAGGCCAGTCTCTATCGGCGCAATGAAGTCAGCCAAGGATCGCTGCGGCGCCGAGTTTTGCCGATCGGCCTGCTGCCGCAAGAAGTGGAAGCGTTCTAACACTTCCAACCGGTCGGCATCGGCGTAAAGCTCCACGTCATCTCCGACGGCGTTGGCTCGATAGAAGCCGTAGACGCCGCGGGCGATGATCAGCTTTTCCTGGATGATCCGATCGAGAAGCGCATTGCCCTCCTCGAACAGTTGACGGGCCTGCTTGCCGCACTCCTCATGGTCGAGAATCCGCGGATAGAGACCCTTCAACCCCCACGAATGGAAGAATGGCGACCAGTCGATGTACTCGCGCAACGTCTCTAGCGGAAACTCGTCGAGCACGCGACGGCCCGTAAATGACGGCACGGGCAGGTCTTCTTGGCGCCATTGGATCGGAGATCGACGTTCGCGCGCGACTTCAATCGGAATCATCGAGAATTTGGGAGCGGTGTGCAATTGGCGGAGCGCTTCGTACTCAGCCGCATGCTTGGCGACGAAGGCCGCCTTCCCCTCGTCGCTGAGCAGACTGCTGGCGACGGGAACGGCGCGGCTCGCATCCAAAACGTGAATAACCGGTTCGCTGTAATACGGGGCGATCTTGATCGCCGTATGGGCGCGGCTTGTGGTGGCTCCGCCGATCAGCAACGGCGTCTTCAGGCCGTGCCGCTCCATCTCCCGCGCAACGTGAACCATTTCATCCAATGACGGAGTGATCAGTCCGCTCAGCCCAATGATGTCTGCCTTAACTGCCTTGGCCTGTTCGAGGATTTTCTCGCAAGGAACCATCACGCCCATGTCGATCACTTCGTAGTTGTTGCAGGCGAGCACCACGCCGACAATGTTCTTGCCGATATCGTGTACATCGCCCTTAACCGTCGCCAGGACGATCTTGCCCTGCGACTTGACCGCGTGCCCGGCAGCGGCAAGCGCTTCTTTCTCGGCTTCCATGAACGGCGTCAGGTAGGCCACCGCCTTCTTCATCACGCGCGCCGACTTGACCACCTGCGGCAGAAACATCTTACCGGCGCCGAATAGGTCCCCGACCACGCCCATGCCATCCATGAGCGGGCCTTCGATGACCAAAAGCGGACGACCCAGCTTGGCCCGGGCCTCTTCCGTGTCCGCCTCAATGTAGGCGTCGATACCCTTTACCAGCGCGTGCGAGAGACGTTCTTCGACGCTTCCGTTGCGCCATTCCTCGGTCTTCTTCTCGGCGCCCGCGGCGCCGGCGCCGGATGCTTTGAGCATCTCGCCGTGTTCCACTAACCGCTCCGTGGCGTCGGGCCGCCGGTTCAGCAGCACGTCCTCCACGAGCTCTTTGAGTTTCGGCTCAATCTCTTCGTAGACCTCGAGCATCCCGGCGTTGACGATGCCCATATCCATGCCCGCCGCGATGGCGTGATAGAGAAACGCCGAGTGCATCGCCTCGCGCACCTTGTTGTTGCCGCGGAAGCTAAACGAAATATTGGAGACGCCGCCGCTCACTT
>CAZYOX010000414.1:0-3786 GCA_964649285.1 uncultured Bryobacterales bacterium
AAGGTCGCCGATGCAGTCGATATCGCCGTAGTCCCATGCCGTATCGCCCACGGCAAGATCCACCGCGATATACGAGCAATGCGCAAATGCGGCCCGGTGGCGACCTTCTCCAGCGCCTGCATCCAGTACGCGAGCGCCCTTCGGCAGCGACTCGGAAAGTTCTGCTATCGATCGCGCAATCACGGCCTCGACAGCCATCAAACGGTTGCGCAAAAGGTCCGGTACGAACTTGCCGAAGCGGCGCTCCAGCACCTCAGGAGTCTCCCTCGCGGATCGCCTCGATCATGATGCTCGAACCGGCGGCGGCCGTCGCTTCCAGCAGGGTGAAAGGGACAGACGCCGTGACCAGCCCCAGGTAGAGCAGGTTCTTGACCATTGCGGTGAGCGCGCTTTCCTTCACCTTGCGCACTTTGCGCGAGACCGGCTCGAGCGACGGCACTAGACTGGTCGCTAGCCCCGCCGGGTTGTCTCGCAGGGAGAAAAACTTCTGACGGTGCACAGCAAACCCTAGATATTCAAGTAATTCTTTAAGATCTTTCGCGCTGAAGTTGATCAAGTGCCGGGGGATGTCGAAGCCGCTCCAGCGCTCCCCCAACAACAGCATTTGCCAGCACTCCGCGTTGGGGGTCTGCACGACCAGCCGCCCTCCAGGGGGCAACAAATCCCGGGCTGCGGCGATGGCGCCCATCGGATCGTGCAGATGCTCCAGCACGTGGAACATCGTCACTAGCCCGAAACTCTGCGGCTGGAAGGGTAGATGCGGCAGCGAGCCGCAGACCGCCGGGATCGCGAATCGCCGTGAGCAAACCTTCGCCGCCTGCAGAGATATGTCCGATCCGAAGCCTCGGAAGCCGCGCTGTTCCATGCCGTCGAGGAAGAGCCCTCCGCCGCAACCGACATCCAGTACCGGACCGGGCGGGACTGCCGCCGCGGCAGCGAAGCGAATATGGTCGGCCAAGACGAACTTGCGGTAGAGCTCCGACAACCGGCCGACCGCTCCGTTGTCCGCTTCCCACCAGTAAGTCTCCGGATAGAACTGGCTCAGTTCTTCCGGTTTGGGCATCGGATCGATGCGGATCAGATTGCAGCCGCAACATTCGATGATATGGAAGATCCGCTCGGTAGTGCCGTAAAGGCGATCCTCTCCCGAGTAGAGAGTGGTGTAGCTTTCACTGTCGCATCGCGGACAGACGGAAACCCGGGTATGCGCTGGAGCGGAAATCATGCGAGCGGGTGGTTAGACCGACTTTCGGGCGAGGTCCTCGAGCGGGATCCTATAGCGTTCGAGCAGCGCTCGGATTTCTCCGCCGGACAATCTTCGAAACTTGTTAATTGAACTGCGCTTACGAATCATGCGCGGGAGCCCGAACAAAGCGGCCGCGTTGGCTTTGGCTATGCATTGTATCAATGCGGCGACGCCAATTTGCCGCGTCGCCGCATAGGCTTCGCCCTGGTTCTCCGAGCGCGCCGTAGCCATCGCCACGATCCGCCGCAGAAAATAATAAGGTGCAAGAGGCCACATGCGAAGCGGGAAGAGTTTTGCGACGAGCCAGATGCGGTTCCTCTCGATCAAGAAAAGACGTTTGGCGGAGTACCGCCCCAGAGTAGCGCCGCCGCGGTGATAGACGACGGCCTTGGGTTCATAGACCGCCAGCCAGCCGGCAATACGACCGCGGAGCCCGAGGTCGGCATCGTCGGCGTAGGCGAAGAAATCTTCGTCAAAGCCGCCGATCTGCCGCAACATCTCAGCGGAATAGAGCGCCGCGCACCCGTCGGGCCACAGCGTTTCCTCAGATTCGTCGTACTGGCCAGCATCTATTTCACCTGAGCCGCGCCCACGATTTTGCCCGTCTGGATAGATCAGGTGCCCTACCTTATCAATGCGTTTGCGATCGTCAAATAGGAGAATTTTCGATGCGACCATACCGCACGGCGGTCCGTCGCCTTGCTCAATCGCCTGGACCAGCGCGGCCAACCAGCCCGGGTCGGCCTCGGCGTCGTTATTAAGCAGAGCTATGAATTTTCCCTGAGCAATATCGATGCCTTGATTATTGGCACCGCAAAAGCCTTTGTTTTCAGTATTCTGGACTAATCGAATCGGTAACGGCGAGGACTTGACCGTATCCACTGAGCGGTCCGTCGAGCCGTTGTCGACGACGATCACCTCAAAATTACTGAAATTTTGGGAGGCGAGCGACGCCAGACAGCCCCCGATAACGTCCTGACCGTTCCAGTTGACGACGATTACCGAAACTAAGGGGAAAGAGTCCGGCATTCCTGAAACGTTAGCGGCGAGAGACGTTTGTACAGAACCCGGGTATCTTGTTCTCCAACCGTGGATTAGTATAACCTATAACTCCGTAAGCCCCCATGCGTTCCGTTGGCGAATATCTGCGCGAAGGGCGCGAGGCCCTGGGAGTCTCGCTTGAGGAGATTTCGGCGCGTACATGTATTTCGGTTCGCCAGCTTGATGCGCTCGAAACCAATCGTTTAGAACGACTTCCAGGCGGACTCTTCAACATAAGCTTTGCAAAACAGTACGCCAGGGAGCTGCGGCTTAACGAGGATGAAGCAGTCGCGCTGATCAAGGATGCAATGGGCGTCTCGGCTGAGGCTCAGCCCCAGAGTCGTATGCCTGCTCGCCGAGCCCGTGTTGCCGCAGATGGTCCTGCCTCGAAACTCGCGGAGTGGGCTTCGGAGTTCTTCCGTAAACATGGCGGCTCGGTCGCTAGTTTGATCATCGGGGCGACGCTGATTGGCGGCGGATTCTATTCCTTCCGGTTTTTAGAAGAACCGAGCGACGCGCAGACTCAGGCCCGGCCAGTTGTGGCCGAGTCCGTCCCTGTTGACCCTGCTCCGGTAGTTCAGCACGTATCCTCCCCCACGGCGGCCGAGGCTGAGGAAGCGGCTGCTCCGATTGAGCTGACTTTGGAAGTCGTCGAGACAGTTTGGGTGCGGGCGGTCGTAGACGGCCAGCGCCTGTTTGAAGAAACGCTGTCCCGCGGAATGGTCAAGCCAATTCATGCCCAGCAACAGGTCGAACTGAAGGTTGGCAACGCCGGAGGCCTGTTGCTTTCCTTAAACGGTCAGGACCTGCCGGCCATCGGGCCGCGAGGCTATGTCCGCAGCGTGACGGTCACGCCGCAAGGCATGGAAACAATCGAGGGCGAATCCCCCTCAAGACCGACGGTTGTCGAGCTTCCTCAGTCAACAGCGGCGCTTCGCTGGGCTGAGGTTGCCTGGTCGAATCCTGTTCGCTAGTCCGGCTGTTGGCTGTTTTCTTCGAGCGAACCTTCCCCAAGTTCGCTGATTTTCATATTTCCTTAGGCATGCCCAATAGCCGCGTTGCCCGCAACTTCATGCTGTTGAGCGTGGGCGAGGTTGCCGCCAAAGCCTGCACTTTCTGGGCCTACACCAGTCTCGGACGCGGACTAGGTCCGGCCCGCTACGGCGACATTGAATACGCCATCTCGGCGACGCTGTTTTTTGCGCTCTTCGTTCAGTTCGGTTTGGGTGCATATGGTGCGCGCGAGCTGGCCAGGGCTCCGGAAAGTGCCAATGACCTCGTCGCGGAGATGTGCGAGCTGCTGCTGTGGACCGGCACGGCGGGTTTCGGAGCGATGGCTCTGCTCGCGCTGCTGGTGGACAAGGGAACCGACAGCAAGCTGTTGTTGCTCGCCTATGGCGGCACCCTACTCGCCATTCCCGGTCTCATGATCTGGTACTTCCAAGGGCTCTGTTGCAAAGATTGGCGGCAGTCAGAGGTAGGCTGTCGCTCTGCGCCGA
>CAZYOX010000415.1:0-3781 GCA_964649285.1 uncultured Bryobacterales bacterium
CGTTTACGTGCGGCTTCGTCCGCTCGAATTTCGCTTTCGCCATGCCGTCTACTCCCGAAACAAAACTACTAACAATTAGGCCGCGCCCTTGCCGCGAACCTTGCTAATCACTTCTTCCGCCACGTTGGCCGGAGCCTGCTCGTAGCCGCTGAGGTGCATCGTGAAAGTGCCGCGCCCCTGCGTCCGCGATCGGATGTCCGTCGCATAGCCGAACATCTCAGCCAGAGGCACATAAGTCTTGATGATCTGCGAGCCGCCGCGCATTTCCATGCCTTCGACGCGGCCGCGGCGCTGATTGATGTCGCCAATAACGTCGCCCATATACTCTTCAGGCACGACGATCTCGACCGACATCACGGGCTCCAACAAGACCGGTTTGGCCTTTTCAGCGGCGTTACGGAAGGCCATCGAACCGGCGACCTTGAACGCGATTTCGGAGCTATCCACTTCGTGGTAAGTTCCGTCGTAAAGCTCGACTTTGACATTGACGAGCGGATAGCCGGCAAGTACGCCGCCCTCCATGGCTTCGACAATCCCAGCTTCGACGGGCTTAATGTATTCCTTGGGAATCGCGCCGCCCTTAATGTTGTTGACGAACTCGAATCCTTCGTTTTCCTCGGTCGCCTCCAACGGTTCAATACGGATCTTGCAGTGACCGTATTGGCCGCGGCCTCCCGACTGACGAACGAACTTGCCTTCCGCCTCGGAGCCGCGCGTAATCGTCTCTTTGTAAGAAACCTGCGGGCGGCCGACATTGGCCTCGACCTTGAACTCGCGCATCAGGCGATCCACCAGGATCTCCAAATGCAACTCGCCCATGCCCGACAGCACAGTCTGACCCGTGTCTTCGTCGGTTTTGACCTGGAACGTCGGATCCTCTTGTGAAAGCTTGGCCAATGCCAAACCAATCTTCTGCTGATCTGCTTTGGACTTGGGCTCGATCGCCAGACTCAGCACCGGCGCCGGGAACTCAATGCGCTCAAGCACGATAGGCTTGTCTTCATCGCAGATCGTGTCGCCTGTCTGCACTGTCTTCAGGCCGACAACGGCCACGATGTCGCCGGCGCGGGCCTCTTCCAGCTCTTCGCGCTTGTTGGCGTGCATCTCAAGCAAGCGGCCAATGCGCTCGCGACGGCCCTTGGCAACATTGAAGACGCTCTCGCCCGCCTTCAACACGCCCGAGTAAATCCGCGTGAACACCAGCTGACCGATAAAGGGATCGCTGATGACCTTGAATACAAGCGCGGCGAACGGCTCATCGTCAGACGACTTGCGGCTCATCGACGTCTCGCCGTCCAGGTCCGTGCCTTCGATAGCCGGCACATCCAGCGGCGATGGCAAGAAATCTACGACCGCGTCCAGCAGGCGCTGGACGCCTTTGTACTTGAATGCCGAACCGCAAAGGACCGGAGTCACCTTGAGGGCGATAGTCGCCCGGCGAATTGCCGCCTTGAGATCCTCGATCGAGATTTCCGCCCCTTCGACGTACTTCTCAAAAAGCTGGTCGTCGCTTTCGGCCACTTTTTCGATCAACGCGGCGCGACGCTCCTCGGCGTCGGCCTGCATATCCGTCGGGATGTCGACAATGTCGTAAGAGGCCCCCTGGGTCTCGTCACGCCAGACGACCGCCTTCATCTCAATCAGGTCGACCGCCCCCTGCAGCTTGTCCTCGGAACCGATCGGCATCTGAATCGGCGCCGGGTTGGCTTTTAGCCGATCCACAATCGTTTGCACGGCATGGTCAAAGTCAGCGCCGATCTTGTCCATCTTGTTGATGAACGCAATACGCGGAACCCGGTACTTATCCGCCTGCCGCCATACCGTCTCAGACTGAGGCTGCACGCCGGCAACTGCGTCAAATACCGCGACCGCACCGTCCAAAACACGCAGCGAACGCTCGACCTCTGCGGTGAAATCCACGTGACCAGGCGTATCGATGATGTTGATGCGATGATCCTTCCACGAACACGTCGTTGCCGCGGAAGTGATCGTAATGCCGCGCTCCTGCTCCTGCTCCATATAGTCCATGGTGGCAGTGCCTTCGTGGACTTCACCCATGCGATGGAGACGTCCCGTATAGAAGAGAATGCGCTCCGTCGTCGTCGTCTTGCCCGCATCAATGTGGGCCGCGATGCCGATATTGCGATACTTCTCGAGCTTTACCTTTCGAGCCATGCTTTCTTCGCTCTCCAGAGCAACTGCGTCAACCCCTGCCGCAACGCGTCAAGACGTCGCCGGATCAGCTCCGAATCCCTTCCTTCCCTCGTCCAACTCAACCAGGCCGCCCTACCAGCGGTAGTTCGCGAATGCCTTGTTGGCGTCCGCCATGCGGTGGACGTCTTCTTTCTTCTTCAGCGCCGAGCCGCGTCCGGCCGCTGCATCCAAGATCTCGGCGGCCAGGCGTTCGGGCATGCCTTTTTCGCTGCGGGACCGGGCATACCCGATCAACCAGCGAAGCGCCAGAGACATCCGGCGAGCCTGAGGCACTTCGATCGGCACCTGATAATTCGCGCCGCCCACGCGCCGCGACTTCACCTCGACCACCGGTTTGCAGTTCTCCACGGCCCGCTTGAACACCTTCAGCGGCTCTTCCTCGGAGCGCTGGGCAACCTTTTCCATGGCGGAATAAAAAATACCCGCCGAAACGCTCTTCTTGCCGTCCCACATCATGTGATTAATGAAGGTCGACACGAGTGCCGAATTAAAAACCGGATCCGGCTGCGCGGCGCGATGCTCTGTTTCTCTTCTACGCGACATCTTGTCCCCTGGCGCTGCTTTTTACTTCGGCCTCTTGGCGCCGTACTTCGACCGGCCCTGACGACGATTGGCCACACCCGCCGCATCAAGAGTGCCGCGGACGACGTGGTAGCGAACGCCCGGCAAGTCCTTAACACGCCCGCCGCGGATCAGCACGATCGAGTGCTCCTGCAGGTTATGACCAACGCCGGGAATATAGGTCGTGACCTCAATTCCGTTGGTCAAGCGCACGCGCGCAACCTTGCGAAGCGCCGAGTTCGGCTTCTTCGGCGTAACCGTGTAGACGCGGGTGCAAACGCCCCGCCGTTGCGGGCATTCTTGCAGCGCCGGACTCGCCTTCGCATACTTCGGCGCCTTACGCCCCTTTCTCACCAGCTGATTAAACGTCGGCACTGTTTATCTCGCCCTCAAACCGCAAAGCCGCGCCAAGACACGCCGCCTAGACCGCACCGAAGCGACCTCCAACAGCGTGGCAGGCGCAAGTTCACCCGCAACCCAAATCTGTTCTTCGCTGAAAACGCGTCGCCCTAATTAACCAGAGTGCTCCGGTCTTTTCGACGACGTTTTTCCAGTGCTCTTGCCCCGTATGAGCGCTAACTCATACAACGCGAGTTCCGCCATGAACGGTCTCCAGACTCGCTGGACCACCGGCCGCCCTTTCGTCATAAACGTGTGCTGCGCACACGAGGACGGCGGCGGAACTTTCCGCACTTCTATCGAGAATAGCGATCTGCCTAGGACATGTCAACCGAAAGGTGGGTAATCGAAGAAAACCTGTAAGTTTGTCCCGACGGAGCCTTAATCGCGGACAAACTGATACCGGTCGATTGTCGCGGCGACGCTGCGCCCGTTGGCCGATTCCGAGAGCGGCTCCTGGCGGATTATCCGGCCGCGGCAACGCAACCGGACCTCACCAGCGGAAGGCAGGTCGAACATGGAGCCCTGCAACGTGACCAAAAACTCAACCGGAGCGCCCTCGCGCACATCATCCACTGGGATAGTGAAGCAAGCGCCTACCGAACTG
>CAZYOX010000416.1:0-3778 GCA_964649285.1 uncultured Bryobacterales bacterium
TTCCTTCATGCGCAACATCACGTTGGGCGGAAACGCGGACGCCTCCATCGCCGCGCCTTGGTCGCTCGGCTTAGCCCCAAACCAGCTGGACGGTATCTCGCTGGCACTGACCACCGGGCACGAATTCTACTTCGCCGCCGGAGGCGACTTCTCCGCCGTTCTAGTCGACGCTCTTCTGGCATCGCAGGGCGTCAAATGCGGCGCCTCCGTAGGAGCTTCGCCTTGCGCGGTAGACCTCGGACACGGGCCAGTGCTCTTGAGCGTGGTTCGCTCGGGAACCTTGGTCGCGACGACAGCCGATGCCCTCGGCTCTTTTCCTCGCGCCACAGCGCTCGACAGCGGCAGCGTTCAGGCCGCCCTCGGCGGAGGCGCGGTAATTTGGGCCGCGATTGACCCTCAATTGCTTGACGCTGCCATGGAAAACCCTCCCCAGGGCTGGCTAAACCTGCAACTCTTCGCCAGGGCTCTGGAACCCGCCCGCACGGCCTACCTCACCGTCAACCCGCTGACGGGGAACAACGTCTCCGTGCGTATCGAAGCCCATTGCGATGCCGCGGATAGCGAGGAGTTGGAACAGGTGCTGGCTGGATTGAACGATATGACCCTCGCCCTACTCTCTCGCGATGCCGCCGCCGCGGAGCAATGGACCCCTATTCTTGAGAGCTTCGAGAGCTCCCGAGAGGCAGCAGCGGTGAGCGTCCAATGGACGTTGCCGGCACAGCACCTTGCAGAGCTGTGGCGGCAAACGAACTAGTCAGAGAGGGTCAGGCCAGTGGCGGGACCGTTGCGTTTGCCGAGGTATTTGTAGGGATTCACCGGCGTTCCGCGGTAAACGACCTCGTAGTGCAGATGGTTCCCAGTTGATCTGCCTGTGCTGCCAGCCCTTCCAATGACTTCGCCGCGACGTACGACTTGGCCCGGACGGGCAAACACTTCCGTCATGTGCCCGTAGCGTGTCGTGAGCTGACTGTTGCCGTGGTTGATGACGACGGCCTTACCCAGGGCGCCCAACCATCCCGATTTGCTGACAATTCCATCCGCGGGTGCGACCACGGGCGTGCCCCGATCGGCGCGAATGTCCACGCCGGCATGAAAAGCTCCCTCGCCGCGAAATGGATCGACACGATTGCCGAAGCCGTCGCCGATACGACCCTCGATGGGCCAAATGGACGGGGTGATATTGGTCAGCCGATTCAACGCCATGAAGCCGCTGGAAGGCGCCTGCGCGGACTGCAGGAAATCAAACTGATTCCAGGAACTCTGCAGCAAGTCGCTCTCGCCGCCGTGGGCTGCCGATTCGCGGCGGATTCCGAATGCGATCGAGACTTCCGAAGCCAAGGCGCCCAGCGATGCCAGCTTCTCGCCGCGGTCTTGGGCCTCGGCTTGCAGCCGATCGTACTGCTTCTGCAACGCCGCCTTCTCGGAGCGCATCTGATTGAATTCAGACACTTTACCGAGCATGCGGGCATAGCTGGAAGTGAATCCGACTGCCGCTATGCCGCCGAGCGCGACTAGGGCGACGGCGACATGCAAGATGTAGTGGGGGATGTGTAAGCGCTTGATTCGGCCGTGAATCGGATGCGCAAGTACGACGATAAAATAGTTCTTATTCATTCTCGTCCCGATGGGGTGGACCCGAATGACTCACCAACTAACTTTCTGATGTCGGGCCGTGAAATCGGCCTCTATGCTCGTCTTGGCTCTGCGGCCAATTGCTATCTCAACGTTTCGGTCGTTACCGGAGACGGGATGAGAATAGACGAGAAGGTAGCAGCCGACGTGGCAGACTGTCAATCAGATTCTACCTTAGACTGAATTTTCGATGCCAAAGCGGAGCGAGACAGAACTGATTCGGCTGATCGAGCGATTAGCGGGTACCCAGGAAAGCGTACGCCTGCGGGTCGGGATTGGCGATGATGCCGCCGTGCTAGCTTCACCAGAGGCGAAGCAGGAGCTACTGGCCACAACGGATCAGATTGTTGAAAATAAGCATTTTATATACGAGCAACATCCGCCCGATGCTCTAGGACACAAGCTACTGGCTCGGGGGCTCAGCGATATCGCGGCAATGGGGGGCGAGCCAATCTGGTTTTTGTTGTCGCTAGCCGTGCCGAGCCGTGTGAACGGCGGTTGGATCGAGAAATTTCTACAGGGCCTGCTGGCGGCCAGGGAGAAGAACGGAGCGCCGCGAATCGCACTCGCGGGCGGCGATGTTTCCGGCTCGGAGTTATTCCTGGCGCATGTCACTGTCGTGGGCGCGATTCCCGCCGGCCAAGCGCTGCTGCGGAGCGGTTGTCGCGCCGGGGATAATCTATTCGTTTCCGGCCGCCTGGGAGGGTCCGCCTTGGGCTTGGAACGGCTGGCTCGGGGCGAGCTCGACGACGCCGCAGCACGGCATCTGTGGCCGACGGCTCGGCTAGCGCTCGGACGCAAGCTGCGCGATCTGGGAGTCCGCGCGGCCCTGGACATTTCCGATGGTCTCTCCACGGATATGAGCCGTCTCGCGGAAGCCAGTTCTGTCGGGATCCAAATTAATTTTGAGGACTTGCCTCGCTTCCCTGGGGCCACCGACAGCCAAGTCCTTCATGGCGGCGAAGAATACGAGTTGCTTTTCAGCGCCCCTGCATCGATAAACATCCCGCCAAGGTTGGAAGGCGTCCCGCTTACGCAGATAGGCACGGCGGTAAACGGCGAGGGCGTGACGCTCGTGCGCGGAGGCCTACAATCCGCACTCGCGCCGGGCGGCTACGAGCACCTCGTCGACGACGGCTAGGATCGCTCAGAGTTCCCCGATCATGCTGCTGAAGTTCTCCAACAGCATGATGATCGCCGGCCCGGCGGTGACAAGGAACACGGAAGGCATGATCAGAAAGAAAATGGGGAAGATCAGTTTTACGCCGACCTTGTGGGCGGATTCCTCAGCTCGTTGACGGCGCTTCACCCGCATGTATCGCGCTTGGCTGCGCAACACTTTCGAGACGCTTGAGCCGAATCGGTCCGCTTGAATTAGGATCGACGTCAACTTACGCATCTCAGCATCCCCGGTCCGTATGGCCAGATTCCGCAGGGCAGCAGTGCGGGTGGCTCCAGCCTGAACCTCCCGGCCGAAGACCGCCAGCTCTTCGCTGATTTGGGGATGGCCGCGGCGCAGATCGCGTGCGGTATCGGCCACCGCCTGGTCGAGCGACAGGCCGCTTTCGACGGACACGACCAGCAGATCCAAGAAGTCGGGCAGACTCTTGCCAATTCGTTCCGCCCTGCGGCGAACGAGACGGTCAAGGTAGCGGGCCGGCGCGGCAACGCCCAAGTAGGCCCCAAGTGCAGTCGCCGGAAGTGCGGCGACTACGCTGCCGGAGGTCAGCGCAATCGCGGCGAAAGTAAGCGACGGCAGGGCTACAAGCAGAACTAGCCGGATTCCGTGATAGACTTGCGGCGCCCAAGACTGACGGAAGCCGGCCCGTTCCAATCGGCTTCGGAGCTTGGACTGATCGGCGTCCCGCGCGGCCCTTTCTTGTCCGAGGTTCGCAAGAGCAGACAGTAGGGGCGATATCTCGGGCCGGTCAAAATCATCCTCGGCGTCCGCGTCCGCCTGCGAGGAAGGCGCCGCCAGCGCGACCCGTCGAACCCAAAACCAATAACCCGCCGCCCCGTAGATCGCGAGGGAAGCGAAAAAGATAGTCATGGTGGCGGACGTCATCATGCGCTTACACCTTGATGTCCACGATTCGACTTATCACGAAGTAGGCCAAGGCTTGCGCACAGATGCCGGCCAGGATCA
>CAZYOX010000417.1:0-3774 GCA_964649285.1 uncultured Bryobacterales bacterium
GCCCCTGGTTGTGCTCGGTAAAATACAGCGCCAGTGACACCGATACCGATATCGGACGACCAAACATCGAGCCTGACACGTCAGCCACCACCAGGGCGTTGGCCCCGTTGGTGTAGTCGGGCAGATTGGCCCACATGGCGTTGGCGGCATCAATGCTACCCGCCTCCACCGCGTCAAACACCTCATAGGTATAGAGGGTTGAGGTATTCATCTTGGCCTCGCCCCTTTGGGCCTTATCCAGGTATTGGCTATAGCGCTTCTCATCATGGCGCTTGAAGGCCTTGACGTGCTTGCGTTGGGCCTGGGAGGGCAGCTTCTCGTAGTCAATTGCCTCCCACTGGTTGGCCGACATCTGCTGCTCCAGGAGCTTGATGTACTTGCGCAGCGCCACCACCCGCTTGCGGTACTGAGCCGGCTTTAGCTCCAGAAATTGCGCTAACTGCCGTGCCTGACGCTTGGTCTCCTTGCTCGAGGTATTTTCGGATGGCAGCCACTTGGCCAGCAGGGAGACTGATTTACCCTCCGCCATGGCGGCCTCATCGGCCTCCAGCTGGGTCTTGATGATCTGGGCGGTGGTTTCAATCAGATCCCCGGTGGTGACCCGCACGACATCGCTCCAGCGGCCATATTCAGGAATCAAAGTCAGGAGCGCTTTCGCCAGCTCCGGGTTGATCTCGGTCAGGCGGTTGAAGCAGGCGAAAAAGACATCCCGCTCCCCCTGCCCGCCCCGGATATCCCGCAGGTAAAACAGGGTGCGCACGGCTGTCTGTTGATCGGTGTGATAGGCCTTGTCAAACAGACTCACCGCCTCACCCAGATTGGTTCGCATGGCACCAGCCAGGGCGAAGAAGTCCAGATTGGCGTTCAAACTACTGCGGTGGGTTTTGGCCCCGTTTTCAGTCGTGGTGTAATTGGTATTTTGCTGCAAATGGTCGAGAAAAGACATTATTGGAAGCTCCTCTTAGTATTTATATATCGCTTATACCAAGACATGTAAATACTTGTCAATAGGTAAAGTAAAACCCCACCCGATTTCTCAGGTGGGGTCTGGTATGCACATTTAGACCTATTGCTTTATCGGGCTGATCGAATCTCGATCGGCTCGCCACGCACCCCAGCCAGGCGCATCCGTTCCAGGATGGCTTGACCTTCTGGTGTGTCGAAGTCGATAAACTCGATCCGGTCTTGCTCGACCCGGCGAAACTGACGCAGGCGCCAGTCCACGGTGTAGCCGGCAAATTGGGCCAGCTGTCGCACGGTCATCTCGTCGCTCCTTTTGACCCGTCAGGCCGCTTGATCCCCTTGGCTCGCCTCATCCGGTATCCAGCCCAGGATGGTACGCACGGCCGTCTGAATCCGGCGCAAACTGGCCTGCAGCCCCTCGACCGTCCCTGAGTAGCTCAGGATGTAATCACGGGCATAGGGGTTATCCAGGCCCAGGGCGCGGGCTACCAGATAGGAGGCTGACTCACTTTCGATCTCTCCCTGCCGCAGCGACGTCTGTCGATCCTCCTCGGTCTTGAAATGCAGCAGCTGGTGGGTGATCTCATGAATGAGAGTCAAGCACTTGTTGCCGTCATCCATCTGTCGGCGAATCCGGATCCGCCCATCGTCGGTTGCCTGACCTGGGTTATGGACGCCTAAATCATCCCGCTCCTCGACGCTCAGGCCATGCCGGGCTGCACCGGTCAGCAGGTGCTGGTAGATGGCCGTCCAGTCGCCCGCCAGCGGCTTGCGCAGGCTGGGCAGATTCTCCGTGCCATCCACCTGGGAGATATCAAAGGTCACTACCCCAAGGTAGCCGATGAGCTTCTCTTTCAGCTCGCCGGTCTCAGGATCGGGCCGTTTGAGAATCCAGGGAGCGCGGATGTGTATCCCCTTCTCCCCCTGCCTGACCTGACAGCCGAGCTTCTGCCACTGGGTATAACCAGCGCAGCGGGTGGCGGTGGGTCTCTGCAGCAAGATCAGAAGCGTGTTGAGCAATGAATAGCTATGAAAATGCTCATCGTAGAAATCCAGCAGTCGCAGATAGTCCTGGGTATGGCCCGCCTCGAGCTGACGCTCCAGATCGGCAACCGCCTGATCGATGGTCTCCGTCAGCTGCTTGCCTCGCTCTTTTCGATTCACCTGTCTCATCTCCTTGACTGTGCGCTGTGCAGAAGAAGTGGTCTGCACACCGTTCAGCCAAGGAAAAAGGTGGGGGGTGGCAATTTGCCCACCCCCTTGCGGTCTCACTCGTTGGTCTGACTCTCTCCCAGCTCGACGATATGACGATTCAACGCCTGCCAGATCGCCTGTTGCCAGTCGGCCGGTAGCGGATTGGCGCAATCATCACAGTAAAAGTGCTGCGTCTCCTGGGTGCTCCAGTCGATCTCGGTGGTGCCATCCCAATCCAGGACGCCGTCATCAAAGACATTCACCCCGCAGCTACCGGTTAACTGCTCCCGGCTACGAATGGGAAACTCCGCCGATCCGCAGTTGGGGCAGACGCGGTTGGTCAGATCAATCGTCGCCATCGTGCGCGCTCCTTGCGTTATGTATCGATCAGCGGCAGTTGTTTGCCCTCCAGGCGCTGGAGTCGATCTTTCAGCTCATCGTTCTCTCGGGCTAACTCAACGGCTGATTCGTAGATGGCATCCATCGCCGCTCCGGCACAAACCGCCTCCAGCTTATCCCTGGGGTGGCAGCAGTCCCGGAGCTTGATCATCTGATGGCCGATTCGTGACAAGTGGCGGTTATCCGACATGTCAATATTCCTCGGGCAGCATCAATACGAAGGTCAGGCCATCCTCGATTACCCAGATCGTCTGATCATTCATGGTCGTCGAAAACAACTTGTCCTCCTCCGCCAGTGTCGGCTCGACGTCTCGACGCCAGCCAGCGTATTCGTTCCAAACCTCCTGGCAAGCTGCCAGGCTAAAGGCGCTCGATACGCCGATGGTTGCTAGAATAGGCTTGCCGCCAGAGAGTTGCTCCCAGCGTGACTCGAAGATCCTGAAGATCTGTCCATCGGCTTCGGCCTGCTCCCAGGTGTAGGTATGCACCACGGGCGCATCATCCCAGAAGTCCGGGTCGTTGATATCGGTGTCGTCGTAAGGCGATCCGCTGTCTTCGTCATGGTCGTCCATGGGTCTCACTCCTTGGCTTGTCTACCCTCAACGCCTACCACAGCGATAAGCGTAGTTGGATGGGCAAGGGAACGGTCTAGCAGACATCCTCGTAATCGGAAATGTCTGGTGGTGTGTCGGGGAGCTTGCCGTGTTCACGTACTGTCTTTTTCAATTCGCAGTTGTGGCAAACCCAGGTCTCATCCCAACATGGCGGATAGCTGGTATAGACAAATCCACTCAGATTTCCCAGGTTCTTCATTGGATTGTTACACTTAGGGCAGTTCATTCCTCTCCAGCCTCCTCACGACTACGTGCATTCAGTGGATTGTCTATACCAACCTGAACCACCAGATAGAGCGGGCAAGCATACTCGTCGCAATGAAACATTGGATATTCATATAGGGATTGCCCACACTCTATGCAATATCTAGTCATTGGCCTCCTTACAGCTAATGCAATTGCCCCAGGGTCGGCTAAGACAGGTATTGCAGTACAGTTCTCCGCATTTGTCACAAGGGTTCATCTCATCCAGCTCTACAATCCTGTCACAAGTTGGGCATGGTGTCGGCATTTCCATCATCGCCCCTCCTTCCGTGCCTGACGCTTCCTACTGCCGTTGCATACCGGACACTGGACAAAGAGCCATCCATCATCAGGTGCTGGA
>CAZYOX010000418.1:0-3760 GCA_964649285.1 uncultured Bryobacterales bacterium
GTATGACGGAAACTGTGCGCGGAACTCGTTGGAGGAGATCCACGGGCGATGGGATTCCATGAAATTGACGAACAGGAAAAACGGATCGCCCCCGGCCTCTCTAGCCTGAATTTCCGCCTCGGCGGCAATTTCATTGCCGTCGACGAAGCGGCGCATCGCCTCCGTCCACAGCCAGGGGAGCGTCAGCTTGTACAAACCCATGCGGAGAAGATAGGCGGAGGTCGGTGAAACGACGGCAAGACGTCGCGGCATGACATAACGGTCGAAGCCCCTTGAGAATCCATACCTCGGATCGAGCAAAGCCGAATTGGCCACGGAAGCGTAGGTCCTATAGCCCGCATCGTGAAGCAGTTCAGTAATCGTGGGGATCTCATCAGCGATCGGCCCAAGAGAATCGCCGTTGTAATGCGCTCCATTTTCCGTAGGGAAGAGCCCGGTAAACAGCGCTCCATGGGATGCGAGCGTCATGTCCCCGTTGGCATAGGCGTGGCGGTAGACTGTGGCGCCGGAGGCAAAGGCTTCCAACTGCGGCGTCGTCCGACGGGGGTATCCGTATAGGGAGAGATGGTCGGCCCGAGTCGTATCGAGCGTAATGAGAACGATGTTTGGCCGTTCGGAGGCCGCGGGCTGTCCCGCTATCACGGTCGGCGGGGCGCCAACGGCGGGGAGCATCGCGAAGTTGGCAATCAGCACGCCTAGCGTCACGAGCGCCTGCGGTCGTCTTCGGGCGATCATAGCCAGCGGCTCCAAACGTCGCGCCAACAGAGACGTCCCGAGGACTACGACGACGGGCCCGGCTGCCGCGATGTTGGATAGCCACACATTCCAGCCCGCCATCAGGTCAAACACAATCACGTTAGGCGCAAGCATCAACAGGGCCGCGCCCCAGGGACTGCCGGCTAGCGTGCGGGCGCGGTCTTCCTCAGGGAAAAGAAGACCGCAACAAAGCCACAGGGCTATCGGCGGGAGGGCCGCCAAGTACAGCGAAGCGCCGGCGGAATATCCCCAACACCAGGCGTTGCCCACGAAAACAATCATGAGCAGGGCTGAAAGGAACGGCCGTAGGTGGTAACTCTGCTTTCCGCGCCATCGTAAGAAGAGTCCAGCCAGCGCGCCTATCGCGGCGCCCAGAACGAGATATAGGGCGACGTAGAGGTAGACGACGCTGCCGTAAGAGGCGCCAACCGACTCACTTTCCCGGAGCGTAAACGGACCCGTCAATAGGATCTCCAGCGCGGCGTAGGCGGCAATCGATTCGATTCCGGCGAGCGCCCCGGAAACTGCCGTGGGAGAAGTTCGTATGTGGGCCACGGTTCGATTTACCAGATCAATGGACGCCAACGAGCCAGGGCCGTCTCGCAGCCGTCCACGCCTGTTTCCGGATACGAATCCGGGTGAGGCCGTCGGTAAGTGCCTCCAACGATGTCAAGAATGGGGAAGACCTGAGCAAAGTTGCGGTTTTGGTCTTCCGCCTGCCGCGAGTGGTGGATCCTGTGATAAAGCGGTCCGACGACGATCGGAGTTAAAAGGCCGATATCAAGCCGGATGTCGGCGTGGCCAAAATAAAGAAAAAAAGAAGTAATGGCGAAGCCGTAGGCTATACCCTGCGGATTCGCGCCTAACGCCCAACACATCGGAATGGTCAGGCAAAAATATTGAAGCCCCCTCTCTAGAAAATGAGTGCGCCGGGCCGTCGTCACGTTCATCGCCGGATCAGTGTGATGCAGTTTGTGGATGCGCCAAAAAAGCGGCACGGCATGTTGCAGCCGATGATAGGCGTAAAACGCCGCATCAACGAGGAAAGCCGATGTCAACGCCCACACGTACGGGTTTCGCAAAAACTCGTGGCGGGGTTCCTTGGGGTAGGAAGCAAGCCACTGGCCAGCCGATGTCGCCATGAGCAGACCCAGAACCGCGCCGCCGACGCCAAAGTGAACCAACATCGCGCAGGCGTTACCGAAACGCCCATTCCATGTGACCTTTTTCGCCGAGCCGAAGGCGACCTCTAGCGGAAACACCGCCGCGCAGGCGATAACGTACCAAGCGATCTGGGGAATCCAGTCGATGCAACCCTCGCGGACGGCACTGAAAGTCCCGATGTCGAGCATGCGTTCTGGCCTATCTTACCCAAGAAAGAGCGCACTGACAGCAAGCGCAGTCGCGTTCTCCAGGGTCCCCTAAGTCTTCGCCCTATAGAGTTCTCGATTCCTCCCGGTGGAAGATCGGCCGACTTGTTCGGGCGCTGATAGGCTCATAGCAGGAGAGAGGAGGGAACGCCGATGCTGAATGTTGCGATCAACGGCCTGGGAAGAATTGGCAGAGCGACTCTGAAGATTGTGCTTGATCAACCCGCTCTGCACCTAACCGCCGTCAACGATTTGTTGACTGCCGACAATCTCGCTTACCTGTTGACGTTCGACACTGTCTACGGAAGATGGACGAAGGATGTCCGCGCTAAGGAAGGCCGCTTGGACATTGACGGCAAGAACTATCCCGTTCTGGGCGAAAGGGAACCCGCCAAGCTTCCTTGGCGCGAGATGGGCGTTGACGTCGTGTTCGAGTGTACCGGCGCCTTTAGGAAACGAGACGATCTCGTGAAGCACATTGAGGCGGGAGCCCGCTTTGTTATCCTCTCGGCTCCCGCGAAGAGCGAGGACGTACCCACGGTGATCCACGCGGTCAATCGGTCCCCGCGTGACGGGGGTGCGATCGTATCCTGTGCAAGTTGCACGACGAATTGCATAACGCCGGTCGTGGAGGTTATGGCGCGACGAGTCGGCATCAAGAAGGCCACGATGACAACCATCCACGCCTACACCGCCAATCAATCGATTGTCGATTCCGGAAAGGCGGACTTTCGGAGGGGCCGGGCCGCGGCGGCCAACCTCGTTCCCGCTACTACCGGAGCGGCCGTCGCAACGACGCGCGCGCTGCCGGAATTCAAAGGGAAATTCGACGGCGTGGCGGTGCGAGCGCCAGTGCCGGTGGGATCGTTGGCTGACATCGTCTTCGTAACAGCGAGGGGGACATCGGTAGAAGAGATCAATGGGATCTTCAAGGAAGAGGCCCTCACCGAGCGCTACTGTGACGTATTGGCGGTTACGGAAGAGCCAATCGTGTCTTCCGACATCATCCAGCAGGCCTACGCCTCTATCGTGGATCTGAGTCTGACCCAGGTGGTCGATCAAGATCTCGTCAAGATCATGAGTTGGTATGACAACGAGTGGGGCTATGCAAACCAGATGGTACGCGAGGCGCTCCAATGGTCCGGCGCAGCGTCGGGGTCATGATCGCCCGGTGTGCTCAAGAAGCGGACCGGCCGCATGGAGGACATCGGGATGATCAAATTGAAACGGGTCTACGACGAACGGAGCGCCGCTGACGGAGTTCGGTACCTTGTTGAACGGCTTTGGCCTCGCGGCGTCAAGAAAGCTTCGTTGCAACTCGACGGCTGGATCAAGGACGCCGCGCCAAGCACCGAACTGCGGAAGTGGTTCAGTCACGATCCGAAGAAATGGGACGAGTTCCGTCGGAAGTACTTCGCCGAACTGGATCGCGCTCCGGAAATGTGGGAAGCGATCTCCTCGGCCGCACGAGAGGGCACGGTGACGCTTCTCTACAGCTCGCACGACACCGAGCACAACAACGCCGTGGTGCTGCGCGACCTCGTCAACGAGAAACTGGAGCAATGACCCTGCGCACGCTGAGCCTCAATACCGGCAGCAGTTCATCGTCGAACCACGGATTCGCTTTGAACCAT
>CAZYOX010000419.1:0-3716 GCA_964649285.1 uncultured Bryobacterales bacterium
GGTAGCGGCGCGGCGCGTGGCCGACGCATCTACGGGACGGCGTGCATGGCCTGCCACGGATCTGACCGTGAAGGCCGCCCGCCCCAATTCCCTCCTTTGTTGAACACGCAGCTGAGCGACGATGAGCTCCGCCGGGTAATTACGGAAGGCCGCAACATCATGCCGGCGTTTCCGCAACTGTCGCGCCAAGAGATGGACGGTCTCATCGCATATATCCGCAGCGAGCCACAATCGGTCCCGGAGACCGGCTCCACGGCTACTCGGTTCTCTGTTGACGGATACATAGAATTCACCGACCAGGACGGTTATCCGGCTCTGCAGCCGCCCTGGGGCACGTTGAACGCGATTAACATGCTGAACGGCGAGATTCTTTGGAGAGTGCCTCTCGGTGAGTATCCGGAACTTGCCGCCAAGGGTATCCGCAACACGGGAACCCTCAATTTCGGCGGCGCGGTAGCCACCGCGGGCGGGCTCGTATTCATTGCTGCGACGGCCGACGAGAAGATTCGCGCTTTCGAGAAGCATACGGGCAGAGTCTTGTGGGAGTATCAGTTGCCCGCCGGCGGATACGCTACGCCCAGCGTCTACATGGTGGACGGCAAGCAGTACGTCGCCATTGCCGCGGGAGGCAGCGGCAAGAATCTCACCAAGTCGGGCGACTCCATCGTTGCGTTTGCGTTGCCGCAAGGTGAACCGCAACCAATGGTTTCCCAAAGCGGCGAAGAAGAGTGGATTGACCTCTTCGACGGAGAAACCCTGAATGGATGGGTTCATATGAATGGTGGTCACGATTTCTACGTTGAGGACGGAGCGATCGTCGGCCGTACTGTGCCGAGCAGCGCTAGAACCAACTCGTTCCTTTGCTCCCTGCAAAGATTCAGTGATTTTGAGCTTGAACTGGAGACTTACATCGATCCAATCACGAACTCAGGCATACAAATCCGCACGCGAGTGAGAGAGGTTCCGGGCGCGGGATCAGACTCGCCGGGACGGTCGGGGATGCCCGGCAGAATCAATGGGCCGCAGGTGGAGATACGCCGGCACTACCCAGGGCTGCCGACAACCGGCGTTCTCTATGGAGAGGCGCTCACTACGGGATGGCTCACGTCGGAGCAGAAGCTTGAGGAAGGCCACGAGTTCGGCGACAACGAAGGATGGAACAAACTGCGAATTGTGGCGAAAGGTCCGCGGATTCAAACTTGGGTTAACGGCCATCTCGTCGAAGACCTGGTTAATGAGGAAGTCTATAAGACTCATCCCAGCGGATTTATTGCGCTCCAAGTACACGGCCTGAGCCGTGAGGTGAGCCAACCTGAGGCAGTGGAGTTGGGAATTACCGCTAACCAGTCGCTCATGATGAAGTGGAGGAATATTCGGATTCGGCCTTTGCCTGCAGATCAATAGCCAACAGCGTAGATAGGCAACGAATTGAACAGGCGACGGCGAGCATGAATATTCATCAAGACGGGATCGCTCCGAACGCAACGCGACTGCTATGGGCAGGCTTCGTGGCGATTTTGGCGACAGGAGTAGGGTTCGGCGTCCGCGGCGGTATCCTCGCGAATTGGGGAGTCGAGTTCGGCTTTACCGCTGCTCAACTCGGCGCCATCACGGGGGCCGGTTTGACCGGCTTTTGCTTCGGGGTCATCATCGGCGGGCTCGTCGTCGACAAGGTGGGCTACAGCCTCTTGATTCTGGCGGCCTTTGTATTCCATGCGCTATCGGCGGCAGTTACGTTTGCCGCAATGCCCGCGCAGGCGCAGGCTGTCGCTTACAACTTCCTCTATTGGGGAACCTTCATCTTTGCAGTCGGTAACGGTACTCTCGAGGCCGTCGCCAATCCGCTTGTTGCGACGCTGTTCCCGAGTAACCGTACGCATTACCTCAACATCTTGCATGCCAGCTGGCCCGCTGGTTTGGTTGTAGGCGGCGCGATCGGGTGGCTGCTAGGGGATCAATTCGGCTGGCATTGGAAAGCGCAGCTCGCTCTTTTTCTCGGTCCGACGGTTTTATACGGGTTGTTGTTCTACGGACAGCACATGCCGCGGTCGGAAGCTTCGCAGCGAGGGTTATCACTGGGCGCCATGCTCAAGGATGTGGGGCTGCTCGGCGCGCTCGTGGTCTGCTTCCTCCTGGCCTTGTTTTTTGACGACGCGCTTGGAATCCCTCAAGTGTTGAGTTATGCGCTGGCCGGCGTGCTGTTGATTCTTGTTGGAGTCGTAACGAAATTCTCGTTGGGTTCCGCTTTGCTTTTCGTCCTATTTGCCGGTCACGCGCTTGTCGGCGCGGTTGAGCTCGGCACCGACGGTTGGATTCAGAACATCACCGGAAACATCCTCTCCACGTCGGAAGGGAAGATCCTCTTTGTGTTCACTTCCGCGGTGATGTTCGCGCTGCGATTCACGGCGGACTTCATCGAGAGGCGGATTGGCCTTTCCCCAGTCGGCATTCTGCTGATTTGCTCGCTGCTGGCGGTTGTGGGTCTTACGCTCGCTAGCCGCATCGAGACTTTTGCGGGCGCGATGCTCGCCCTGCTGGTCTATGCCGTGGGCAAGACGTTTTTCTGGCCCACAATGCTTGCCGTTACGAGCGACCGATTTCCGCAGACCGGCGCTATCGCCATCAGCATCATGGGCGGAATCGGTTTCATGTCGGGCGGAATGATTGGAGGGCCGGGACTGGGCTATGCGAAGGACCGATTCGCCGCCGCGTCGCTTGAGGCGGCAGCTCCGGCCGTGTACGAAGCGTACAAGGTGGAGGAACCGAGGGGCTGGTTGTTTTTCGATGAAATCGCCGCGATCGACGGTCGAAAGCTCGGCGCGGTTCAGGCCGAACTAGCAACTGCCCGGGAGCAACTCGCAGAGACGGGAGTCAATGACCCGGAAGCCGCACTGGCGCGGCTCGATCCCGACGAACGACTGGTTCACGCCGCGAGCATTGAGGGCGACCGCCGGACGCTGCGCGCGGACTCCGTCATCCCAGGCGTCATGGCGATCATTTATGTTGGGCTCTTGCTCTATTTCCGCTCGATAGGCGGCTATCGAGCTGTGCACTTAGAAGGCGGCTCCGAAGGTCGTGAATACGCCTAACATTTCGGCGCTGTAGCTGCTATTTTGGGCTCAACCGACTCGGGCCAGCCGACCTGGGTGGCGGAAAAGAGCGGCAACCGGCCGATTGGATAGGACAATGGCGAACCGAAAGATCAATGTTGGAATTGTAGGGTTGGGGTTCGGTAAGGAGTTCATCCCGATTTATCAGCGGCATCCCAATGCCAACATGTATGCCATTTGCCAGCGCACTTCCGAGAGCTTGAATGAGGTCGGCGAACAGTATGGCGTTGAGAAGCGATACGAAAGCTTCGACGAGTTGATTCGCGATCCGGCCGTAGATGCCGTTCACATTAACTCGCCCATCCACCTGCACGCGCCGCAGGCCATCGCAGCCCTCAAAGCGGGCAAGCACGTAGCATGCACCGTTCCGGCAGCGACAACGATCGATGAATGCCGGGCCATCGTGGACGCCGCAGTCACGAGCGGATTGAACTACATGATGATGGAAACGGCCATCTATGCTCGTGAGTTCCTCTTCGTTCGCGAACTGTACGAGACCGGGAAGCTCGGCCGCATTCAGTTTATGCGTGGCTCCCACCAACAGGAGATGGCCGGTTGGCCCGGCTATTGGGAAGGCCTGCCGCCGATGCACTATGCGACGCACGC
>CAZYOX010000420.1:0-3701 GCA_964649285.1 uncultured Bryobacterales bacterium
CTGCGCCTAACTTTTTGACAATGCTGGCCTAGGAGCCTAAAATTGCCGTAGCCGAGAAGCCCCTATGCGTCTTTCGTTTGCCGCGCCGTTTTTCGTTGCCGCTCTTGCGATTTGCGCTTCTCTCTCTGCGCAAGACGCGATCTCTTACTCGCGCCAAGTCAAGCCTCTGCTTGAGACCAAGTGCCTAGCGTGCCATAGTGCCGCCCAGCAACTTTCCGGGCTCGATTTGAGCACCGCCGCGGGTCGGCAAAAGGGCGGGCTGCACGGCCCCGCCGTAGTCCCCGGCGACCCTGAGAAGAGTCTGCTCTATCGTCATGTCGCTGGCCTAGCGCAACCGGCGATGCCTTTGGGCGGCGCACTGGAACCTGCGGAAGTGGCCGCCTTGAAATCGTGGATTGAGCAGGGCGCCGTGGTCGATTCTGAAACGTCGGCCGCGCCTCACAAGCCCGTCGTGGAAGAGAAATGGTGGGCGCTGCAGCACCCGGTACGCCGGCAGCCTCCCTCCGGCGAGGCGAATCCCATCGACGCATTCGTGCGGGCCGGACTGGCCGAGAAGGGCATTGAACCTGCGCCGCGCGCCGATAAGGTGACGCTCATCCGCCGCGCCTACATGGATCTTCACGGCCTGCTGCCGCCGATCGAAGCCGTGGATCGTTTCGTCGCCGACAATTCGCCGGACGCCTTCAATAAAGTCGTCGAAGAATTGCTGGCGTCGCCCCGTTACGGCGAGCGTTGGGGACGTCACTGGCTCGACGTCGTTCGCTATGCCGACTCCGCTGGCTACGAGCACGACTATGACTATCCGTATGCTTGGCGCTTCCGCGACTACGTAATCGCCTCGTTCAACGAAGACAAGCCGTTTGACCGATTTATTAAAGAGCAGCTCGCCGGCGACGAATTACCCGATTCCGATTTCGACGCACTAGTGGCCACCGGCTTCTACCGCATCGGCTCCCGCGTACTCTATCGCGAGAAAGACAATCCGCAGTACCGCTACGAGTATCTCGACGACATGATCGCCACGACCTCGCGAGCCTTTATGGGCCTGTCAGTCGAGTGCGCTCGCTGCCACGATCACAAGTTCGATCCCATCAAGCAAAAGGATTACTACAGCATGATGGCGATCTTCTTCCCGTACATCCGCTACGACTTTCCGCTGACGTCGCCCGAAGAAGCGGCTGCCTATGAGAGGAAGAAGGCGGCGGTCGACGCGAAGATCAAGCCGTTGCGCGATCGTATCACCGAGATCGAGAAGCCTTACAAGGACCTTGCTTGGGAAGAAAAGCTCAGCACCTTTCCTGAAGATATACAGCTCGCCGTGCGCACGCCAGAAGAGCAGAGTTCGCCTGGTCAGCGGCTTCTCGCGGAACAAGTACTCACCATCGGCGCCGGCAATGTACGCGACCGGCTGACGCCTGAGCATGCAGCCGAGATCAAAGAACTGGAAACGGAAATTGCGGCTTTGAGAAAAACCATGCCGCCGGAGCCGCCGCGGGCAATGGGCATACGCGACGGCGACTACCGCTCGGCCCCCGACGGCTTGGGCGATGAAGTGCAGCCTGGCAAGGGCCAACGCGAAGTTTACGTAAACCCAGGTCCGTTCATCCCCGAGATGGGCAAGCCCTACAATCCGCCAGTGGCGCACTTGTTGCCCAACGCGAGCTATTTGAACAAGGGTCCCGAGATCGAACCGGCCTTGCTTTCAGCAGTGGCCGAGCCGGGCGACTTCAATCCGAAACCGCCAAATAATGGACGCGTCTCCTCCGGCCGCCGTCTCGCCTTAGCCGAGTGGATGGTGTCGGACAAGAATCCGATGACGGCCCGGGTCACCGCCAACCGCATCTGGCAGCATCACTTCGGGCGCGGCATCGTTTCGACAGCCAACAACTTCGGCAAGATGGGCGAACGCCCCACCCACCCGGAGTTGCTCGATTGGCTGGCCACCGAGCTGGTCCGGCAGGACTGGAGCGTGAAGGCGATGCACCGGCTGATCATGTCGTCGAAGACCTATCAAATGGCATCGAGCTACAACTCCGAAGTCGCTGTCGCCGCCGATCCGCAAGACCGGCTCATGTGGCGTTATCCGCAATGGCGCATCGAGGCCGAGGGCATACGCGACATGATCCTCGATGTTGCTGGTTCGCTCAATCTGAAGGCGGGCGGGGAACCGTTCTTCCCGCCGATCCCGCAGTCGGTGCGTGATTCCTTTTTGCAAGGCAGGTGGGAGATGACCGAAGAAGGTCCGGACACCTGGCGCAGGAGCGTGTATCAGTATTCGAAGCGCGGCCTACGTTACCCGATGTTTGAGGTCTTCGACCAGCCGAACGTCAACATCAGTTGCGAAGCGCGAACCACAACGACAGTGCCGACCCAGGCCCTGACGCTGCTCAACAACGAGTTCGCGCTGTTGCAGGCGGACCGTTTCGCCAAACGCGTACGGGACGAGGCGGGCGCTTCGGCGCAAGAGCAAATCACCCATGCCTATCGCCTAGCCATCAGCCGTGAGCCGAGCGCGGTCGAACTCGAACAAAACCTCGAGTTTCTAGCGCGGCAACGCGACTACCACCACAAGCAACAGGATCCGGCGTTCGCGGCGTTGACCGACCTTTGCGACGTGCTGATCAACCTCAACGAATTCGTCTATGTGCAGTAAGCCATGAAGCCTTTCTCCCGCAGAGACCTCTTATTCCGTGCCGGCGAAGGCATCTCTGGGCTGGCGCTCGCCTATCTGCTGCAGCAGGACGGATTGCTCGCCGCCGACAACGCCTGCCTCAGTTCCGAGGGTCTGGAGTCGCCTACCGCGCCGCGCGAGCCGCACTTCAAGCCCAAAGCCAAGGCCGTGATTTCGCTGTTCATGAGCGGCGGCGTCAGTCACGTCGATACCTTCGATTACAAGCCGATGCTCAAAGAGAAGCACGGACAACCGCTTGAAGGCTTTGGACGCGTGCGCGTGCGCCAAGGCTTTCCCGGTCCGCTGATGAAGAGCCCGTTCGCGTTCCAACACTACGGGCAGAGCGGCAAGCTGGTCTCCGAATTGTTCCCAGAGCTCGGCAAGCAAGTTGACGAGATGGCTTTCATCCACTCGTGCCAGGGGCGCTCCAACGATCACGTCGTCGCCCACTATGAGTGGAACACCGGCTCCATTCTCATGGGACGCCCCTCGGTGGGCGCTTGGGTTAGCTACGGCCTCGGTTCCGAGAATCAGAACCTGCCCGCATTCGTTGTCGTCTATGACCGTAAAGGCGGTCCGTTCTCGGGTCCCGCTAACTGGTCCAGCGGCTACTTGCCCGCTGCATATCAAGGGACAGTATTCCGCACCACGGGCGATCCGATTCTCGACCTCTCGCCGCCCAGCGAATATGTCACCGCCGAACAGCAACGCGCGCGTCTCGATCATCTCGCCCTGCTGAACAATGAGCACGCCAAGCGGCACCCAGGCGACAGCGAACTCGCCGCGCGTATCTCGTCCTATGAGCTTGCCTATCGCATGCAAGGTTGCGCCCCTGAAGCGATCGATCTCGCTTCTGAGTCTGCCGCCACGAAGAAGCTCTACGGCATCGACGATCCAGTCACCGAGGGCTTCGGGACGCAATGCCTAATGGCTCGTCGTTTAGTCGAACGCGGCGTGCGCTTCGTTCAGCTTTACAGCGGCGCTCTGCTCAACCAAAATGTCGATACGTGGGACGCTCACTCCAACCTCA
>CAZYOX010000421.1:0-3690 GCA_964649285.1 uncultured Bryobacterales bacterium
ACGGTGAATACCTCCTTGTGGGGATTGTGTTATACTGGTGGGGAGTTTCGAGGCATGAGGAAGCCCCAGCGGTGCTTGGAACACCCTGAGGCTCGACACCAGATGGAGTAAGCATCCGATGCACACCAAGCATACCACATTCAAATGGAATATTCCGGAGGGCCTGTGCCAGTGTGGATGTGGAAGGCCAACGAAGATTGCGAAGGTAACGCAATCGTCTCGGGGATGGATAGGTGGGAGACACAAGCCGTTTGTTGCCGGGCATAAAGGACCATCCTTGCCTGAGCGATTCTGGGTAAAAGTGAACAGGTCGGCTAGCGAAGATTGCTGGCTTTGGCAGGCGAAAATAAACAAGGGAGGCTACGGAGTTTTTCGAGACACGCTGAACATCCTTGGCCTTGGCCAACATCCCACCGCACATCGAGTAGCATACGTTCTGGCATACGGACCCATACCTGACGATCTTCATGTCTGCCATACGTGTGACGTACGAAACTGTGTGAATCCCCACCATCTCTGGCTCGGCACCCCTGCGGAAAACACGAGGGATATGCAGGAGAAGGGGAGAGGGGCGGAGAGGAAAGGTGAGTCCCATCACTTTGCGAAACTCTCCGATGAGGACGTTCGCTTTATCAGGCGGATGTATCAGCCCCACCACCATGCGTACAGCGGAAAGGCTCTTGCTGAGAGATTCGGTGTCTCCAGATCGACCATCTCGACCGTTGTCTCGTGCAAGTACTGGAAGCATCTCTCACCCACTAGCGCAAGTTCGCGGGAATTCTGAGTGGAGTTCCGCCCCTGGATGGATTTGGCTCTACCATCCCTGCGAGGGCGTTCTTGACCGCAATCACCACGGCCTGTCCGGACTGGTCAAACAGGAAGTTCTGCTCGTATAAATCGCGCACTATATAGCTCGTCGAAAGCCTTGACCTGAGCAGGAGTTCATAGGCTTGTTTCCGGTCGTCGGTGAAGATGTGGAACCGCTCCGTTTGCAGCCTGAGGGCGACGGGTGTTCCGTTTGTCAATTCATGCGGTTCAACAACAAAGTCGATGATTTGTCCACCGGGTTGCGTCCGACTTCGCCCGCCCTCATATGCGGTCTGGTAGCTCCACAGGCCCGGCCATCCGACATACGGGGGCTGGCGCGGGTCCTTGGGGAACCCCAGCACCTTGGACAGCGCCCAGTACACCCACCACTCGACGCGGCTGGTGGTCGGGGAGACGAACCCTGCTGGTGGCTCGTTCGGGCCGTTGGTCCCGATCTGCTGGTCCTGCGGAATCGCATACAAGCGGGGGCCACGGGGGAAGGAGGCAATCGTCGGCATCCGCTGGGGACGTACCGGACGCCTGCGGTTGGGGGGTTTGACGAGGCCGGGGATGCGCTTCTTCGCCATGCCTAGTCCTCCCCGAACTCAGGGATATGCAGGACCGAGAGCGTCACCATCTTGTCGGGCAGGTGCCCGCTCATCTCCCCGCCCTGCACCTGTGAGATGCGGACGCGCCATGGCCGACCGTTGAGAATCATCTTCGCGAAGCGGTGGCTGGTCGTGTGCCGCGTCAGTTCATCCCGCAACTCGTTCGCGCCGAAGCCCATGAACGTCCCCTCGTAGGAGAGGTCCACGGTCATCACCCATGACCGGCCTTCATGCGGGACTTTGAGGAACTTGAACACGGTGCTGTCGATCACCGGGGGGCGGTGCTGGTTGAACGGCCCGTTATCGAACACATACCGGAACTCGATCTTGTTGAACGACAGTCCCCGCCCGAACCCGTCATCGTCCTTGCCGAAGAACATGGCGGTCGTGCCGTAGCGCGTCACGTCCCCCAGATGCGTCCATGTATTTGGACTGTCGTCGGTGCGGTAGTAGACACGGATCACCGGTTGCGGGGTGGCGTTCGGCTCCGGTCCTTCCCACCCGATACCGTCACCGGGGTTCCAGACGTTGACCTCCAGCCGGTCGGCAATCTTGTCGAAGCCCTGCATCCCGGCATCGAACCAGCCGGTTTCATGGAAGCCGCCATCCTGGAACCACTTGGCGTAGTACTCCGGCCCGACCGCATCGGTGTTGCGCTGGATGACCTGCCGTGGCCCGAAGAACTCGCGACTCAGAAACGTCTGGCGCAGCACGCCGTCCTCGACGGCGAACAACTGGTACTGGTCGGCGGCGGTGGAGACGTAGAGGCTGGGGTGTGTCGGCGCTT
Organism: uncultured Bryobacterales bacterium; assembly: GCA_964649285.1. Classification (GTDB taxonomy): domain Bacteria; phylum Acidobacteriota; class Terriglobia; order Bryobacterales; family UBA6623; genus CAMPKL01. The sequence continues at coordinate 2,203 of CAZYOX010000421.1, forward strand.
GCTTCGTGGTGGGGTGGTCGGAGACGCGGAGGCAATGCCACCCGGCCTCGTTCCATGCCATAATCGCGCTCCACGCAATCGGCGGGGTGGCGGTCAGGTATTGACCTCCCTCGAATGGCCCCGCCTCCCATTCGCCTTCCTGCGGCAGGGGTGAGGTGTCAATCGAGGTGTCGCCCTGGACGTGTGCGATAACCATGTTGTGCTCGGGCACGAGGTCAATGATCTTGCCGCCCGCGAACCCGAACTGCTGGTTGCCGAGGTGGTGCATGATGCGGGTCGGCATCCCGTCGTCGCGGTCCAGCCCCGTGGCGGAGATGGTGCCGGAGCCGGTGTAGCGATAGACGCCCAGTCCCGAGGCGTAGTAGAGCGCATCGTCCCGCCACTGGCAGGCAGCGAGGCCGTTGGCGCTGTGCGGGGGCAACTGCAAGCGGCTGGCGTGGATCACCTCGGCCTCGGTGTCGTACACCCACATGTCGCGGTCGGTGACGAGGAACACCGTCGTCTCCCCTTCCCGGTCGTAGAACCACACAAGGTGTCGTGGCTTGCGATCACTGGGGAGTTGCTTCCGTTCATCTTCGGCGTCCCATGTGGTGCCGTCGAAGAATTGCAGGAAGCCGGTGACGGAGAGCGACCCGAGCTTGTTGTCCCACAGGCAGAACGACTGCACCTTGGGGTCCGTCTCGGTGGCAATCGTCGCCCCGTCGAACGTGGCGTATCCACCATGCCCCAGCGGGATGTACAGCACGCCCTTGTACTGGACGCCCCGGCCCACCGGGTTCCCGTTCAGCGGGCCAAGGTTGGTGGAGGGCCGGAGCGGGAAGTTGGGGCAGTTGGCGGGGTTCATCTCGATCTCGATGAGGTCCCCGTCCGCGCTCACATAGAAACTGTCGTCGTAGTCCCCGATCACGCGGATGTCGGTGGCGTTGGCAAGGTCCGACCCGGCCTCGGCCACATGGTGGAACTCCGGAGGCAGCGTCAACTGTCCCGGTGAGCGGGTCCAGAGCGTGCTGAACCGGAACCGGGAGTCGGTCGCACCCTCGATGTGGTCGTCCACCATCGCCCCACCCGACCATGACGACTGAATCCACGAGGACAGCAACTGGTCGGACTCCCGCGAGTAGTCGCCAATCGTCACCTTTGTCTCGAAGCGTGAGAGGTCGGTGAAGTTGATCTGCGTCACGGGGTAGGGGATGTCGTCGATGACGACGGTATCGAAGGCTTCCTGGTCTACATGCTGACCCATCGTCAGCGGTGTCAGGGTCATACGCGCACCGTATTGGGCTTGCGGCGGGGCCGCGTCCGGTCAATCAGGGTATCGGCTATCTGCTGGAAGTAGTTCCCCTTGCGCTCCCAGTCCGGGGTCAGGGGAGTGGCCGGCATTATCACTCCAGCGCATCGAGACGGCCCTCGATCTCGTTGAGGCGGGCGACCAGCCCAGTGATATCCGACTGGTCATGGGTATGGCTCTCGTCAGCCTTGCCCGCCAGT
>CAZYOX010000422.1:0-3690 GCA_964649285.1 uncultured Bryobacterales bacterium
AATAAGAACGCCTACTCGGCCGGCAATCACGCGACCTCCAACGCGGGCTTCTTGAGTGCCGCCAAGGCCAAGATGACCGAGGGCTCGGACTACGAGTTGGCGACCACGGCGGACCAGATTGCCGCGAGCCGTATCGGCAACGACACCGTGCTGCCATCGCTTGAGTTGGCGATGGACCTGTTGAACACGGTCGGCGACTGCGATAACGGGTTTGCCTGCGTCTATCAGAACAACCTGTCCTGGTCATCGCCGACAACGCCTTTACCCACCATCGCCCATCCTCGCGTCGCGTTCGAACGGCTGTTTGGAGAGGGAGGCAGCGCCGAAGAGCGTCGCTCCGAGCTTCGCAAGAACGCTAGCATCCTCGATTGGGTGACCGAAGACATGGCCCGGCTGAATCGGGAACTCGGCGCGTCCGACAAGCACAAAGTCGATCAGTATCTGGAGTCCTTACGCGAGGTCGAACGCCGCATTCAACTTGCCGAGCAGCAGACTCAAGACTCGCCATTGCCCGATCTCGACCGGCCGGTCGGAGTGCCGGCCTCTTATGAGGATCATGCCAAGCTGATGATCGATTTGCAGGCCTTGGCCCGCGAGACCAGCAACCGGACCTACCCCGAGATCGGCGTCCCCGATCCGCACCATCCGACTTCGCATCACTCTAACGATCCGTTGAAGCTAGCGAAGCTGGCCAAGATCAATGCATTTCACGTTTCATTGTTCGCCTACTACTTGGAGAAGCTGCGCACCACGCCGGAGGGAGAAGGAACCTTGCTCGACAACGCCATCCTGGTGTGCGGCAGCGGTATGGGCAACCCGGACGTTCACGACCACGTCAACCTGCCCATCGTTGTGGCCGGCGGCGGAGGCGGACGGCTACGGGGAGGCCTACACGTCAAGTACGACCAACCGATGCCTCTAGCCAATCTCCATCTCACGCTGCTCGATCGGGTGGGCGTCCCGCTTGATTCGTTTGCTGACAGCACCGGTCGTATTGAAGAGCTCTCGTTGTAAAGAGGCCGAAGATGACAAGAACTCGCTTGACGGCCGCAATCGCGTTCCTGGCCTGCGCCGCGATGGCTTGGGCTGCGGGAAGCCAAAGCAGCCTTCTGGATGCTGCTCGAGCAAAAGATGGCGCGCAGGTGCGCGCCCTGCTTGCCGCTGGGGCTGATCCGAAGGAGGTCGCTGCGGATGGGAGCACGGCCCTGCATTGGGCGGCGCAGTGGAACGATCTAGAAACAGCGGAGGCTTTGCTCAAAGCCGGCGCCGACGCCACCGCCAAGAATCGCTATGGTTCTGCTCCGATCATGCTCGCGGCGGCCAACGGCAACGCTGCGATGCTGGAAATGCTGATCCAAGCCGGGGCCGATCCGAACGCGACTATAGGCGCGGGCGAGACCGTATTGATGACTGCGGCCAGAACCGGTCGACGGGAAGCCGTCGAGGCCTTGTTGCGGCATGGAGCCGAAGTAAACGCCAAAGAAGGCTGGCATGGGCAGACGGCTTTGATGTGGGCCGCCGGAGAAGGGCACAAGGGCGCCGTCGAGGCGCTCGCCGCCGCTGGAGCCGAGTTAGGCGCACGTTCCGAGGGCGGATTTACAGCGTACCTGTTCGCTGTGAGGCAAGGCCATTCCGGCGTCGTTGAGACGTTGCTGGATGCCGGCGTGGACGTGAACGAGTCGTTACTTGTTCGCAGCCGCCGCGGCCGGTATCAGACCGAAGAAGGCTCAGCCTCCGCGGAGCGCCAACTGGGCTCCAGCGCGCTTGATCTAGCTGTTGCCAACGCGCACTTCGAGCTAGCATCGCTGCTCCTGGATCGAGGCGCCGATCCCAATCAGGCTGGCCCAGGATGGACGCCCCTGCATACGATCAGCTGGGTTCGTAAGCCGGGAGTCGGCAGCAACGATCCGGCTCCAGAGGGTTCTGGCTCGCTCGATAGCCTGCAACTGGTTCGAGAGCTAGTGGAGCACGGTGCTGACGTTAACGCCCGCATGACCAAACGCTCCAACGCCGGCAAGCATTCCTTGAATACGGTTGGCGCGACGCCCTTTCTGGCGGCTTGCAGAACTGCCGACGCTGACTTGATGCGACTGCTCGTCGAACTTGGCGCCGATCCGACTATCCCCACCGAGGAGGGCTCGACCCCGCTGATGGTGGCGGCCGGACTTGGAACTCGCGCTCCGGACGAAGACGCTGGGACGCCGGAGGAAGTTGTGGAGGCAGTCAAGGTGGTGCTTGCCCTGGGCGGTGATCCGAATGCCGTAAACCGTAACAACGATACGGCAATGCACGGGGCTGCTTATAAGCACGTTGCTGGCGTCGTTCCTCTGCTCGTTGCCGCCGGAGCCGACATCAACGTCTGGAACATCAAGAATCATCTGGGTTGGACGCCTCTGCGAATTGCCACCGGCGTCCATCGCGGCATGAATCTGCGCGCATCTCCTGAGACTGCGGCGGCAATCCGCAAAGTCATGGAAGAGGCCAATGTGTCGACGTATGTAGAACCTGAGGGCGTCATCAGCGGCGAGACCCGCTGATTTCGCTTTTAATTTCGCCGCAGCCATCAATCGGCCGTCCAGCACCCGCGCCGCGGGGTGAGCTTCCCGCTCTGCCAAGGACATAGGTCTGTGGTCTAACTTCCTAGGCCTTCGCGGACAGGCCTAAATGAAACAAATCTTCTAACGCACAGAACACAATGCAGGCACGCGGGGTTTTTCGCGTCGGCACCGGAAATTTCTCTCCGCACTGTCACGTACGCGCGGATCTTTCGGGCGCCTGTAATGCGGTACGACCCTCTTAAGTTGCTAGGCCCCCGGTTTGGTGTTAAAGTTATTACCGATTTTTTGGTCGGTCGTTTGGGGTAAAGAGGAGTATCCGAATGCCACGTAAGTGGGTTTTTAGATGTGTCTCGCTATGCGTTCCCCTGCTGCTGGGGGCGCTAGCCTGGGGGCAGGTTTCAACCGCCACCTTTTATGGAATTGTTCAAGACTCTACAGGAGCAGTAATTCCTGGAGCGGTCGCTACATTAACTCACGAGGACACTGGGACAACCGTCTCAAGAGAAGCAGGCGCCTCCGGTGAGTTCCAGTTTGATTTCCTGCGTGTCGGCCGGTATACGCTGTCGATCGAATCGGCGGGCTTCAAGAGGTATCAAAGCACCGGTATTGAACTGGCCGCCGCTCAAAATGTCCGGCAAACCTTCACGCTGGAGTTAGGCGACGTAACCGAAACCGTCACGGTTGAAGGCCAGGCGCCGTTGCTGAATGCGGTAGCGTCGGATCAGCGCGAAAGCCTGTCGGAAATGCAAGTAAAGGAGTTGCCGATAGCCCGCAGGAACTTTGCGAACCTGCTGAGCGTCGGCACGGGAATCGAGGCGTCCGGCGGCGGCGGCGTCCGAATGAACGGCCTGGGCCGCAGCGGCCTTAGGGTTACCGTTGATGGCGGCGACGCCACGCAGAATGTGGAGAGTCCCGGAACGTCGAGCTATCAGAGCTTCAACTATATCGATGTCTTAAGCGTCGAAGCGATTCAGGAAGTCCAGGTGACTAAAGGAGTCATCGCTGCCGAGTACGCCTTTCAGCTCAGCGGCAACGTAAATTTGATCAGTAAGGGCGGAACCAATGAATGGCACGGGACGCTGTTTGAGAACTTCCAGTCCGACAGCTTGAATGCCCGCAAGCAGTTCCTGAC
>CAZYOX010000423.1:0-3675 GCA_964649285.1 uncultured Bryobacterales bacterium
CGCCGGAAGAGTGCGAACAACTCGATTTGGCCAGACGAGCGGCGGGAAAAGACAAGCGAATCGTCGCCTATTGCGTATTCGAGAATCCTTTCGCCCGCGCGGGCGGAGTTTTTGCCGTAGCGACACATCTGCCGCCGGCTTTGCGGTCGGCAGGTAATGAGACGATTATCATCACGCCGTTCCACAGAAACCTCGAAACGACGCCTGGTTACGACCAACTCAACTACCTAGGCGACGTCCACGTGCCTTTCACCAGCGGCGCCACGAAGGCCGAGCTTTTTGAGACCTTCGACAAGCTAGGCAACCGCTGGATCTATGTGCAGTCTTGGGGCATCTTCGATTCGCGGGGCGGACCGACGCGCAAGGATCCCTACGCTTACGACAACAACCAGTACTTAGTGCGCGACGCGCTGTTCTTGTCGAACAGCATCCCGGCAGCTTTGGCGCACCTAGGGCTGGTCGACCATCTTGTGGTCCATGCGCAGGATTGGCAATTGGCTGCAACAGCATTGTCAGTAAAAGAAGCGCTGTTACGCGGGGTACTGCGATCAGCGGCAACGGTGTTGACGTCGCACAACCCCTACGATCAAGGGTTGCCCGACGACAGTTTGTCGTGGATCACACGGCGTCTAGCGCCGCAACAGTGGCCCTTCGGCCGGGATACGTTTTATGAGCGGATGATTCCGTTGACGGATGTTCCGCTATCCACCGTCAGCCCGGGTTTCGCCGTGGAGTTGACCGGCGATCCGCTGCAACGCAGGCACTTCACCGGACACCTCCAAACCGTCTACGCCCAGCACGGCGTGGTCGGAATCAACAATCCGCTATTCGGAGAACCCAGGCCGCCGTTCAGCGAAGAAGCGGTCCGAGCCGCGGCGGGCGGAGCGCCGGAGAAGATCTTGGCGGAGAAGTCTCGCAAACGCCAGAAGATGCTGGAGGCGCTGAGCGAGTACAGCGACCCGAGGATCGGCGGCGGCCTGGACGGCGGTCCAGGAAAGGAGCTGACAGAGTTGCCGCCGGAAGTTCCGGTCTTCTTTATGTTTGGGCGACTCGACCCCCGGCAGAAGGGTTTCGACTTATTGGCTCGAGCCATAGAGGGCGTGCCGCGGAATGCGGCAAAGTTCGTCCTGACGCCCATGGAGGGGCCAGGCGTGGGGGTATGGGCGGCGGATTTGATGGAGCTAGCCGAGCGGCGCCAGGGCGACGTAGTCACCTACCCGTTCCGCATGGAACAAGGCTATCTGGAAGCTCAGGCTGGCGCGACCTTCGCGGTGATGCCGTCTTTCTACGAGCCGTTCGGGGCGGCGACGGAGGCCTATCTGGCAGGGACGCCGGTGATCGCCCGGGCGACCGGCGGCCTCACGGGGCAAGTCGTCGACTACGAGGAAGACAAGGCGCGGTCGACGGGATTTCTATTTAAGGAAAAGCTTCCCTTGGGGGCGAGTTGGCCGACGATCGCCTCGGCCGGACCGGACGAGCGGGTGGCCATACCGCTATACGCGGGGATGGCCGAAGCGCTCTACGATTCCCTGCGCAAGGCCGCTGCGGTCTACGCAAAACGGCCGACGTCGTATGGCCGCATGTTGGCCAATCTATACGCAAAGGCGGAAACATTCAGCGGTGAGCGGGCGGCGGCCGGCTATCAAGCGCTATACGATCTGGCGGTTATCGACGAGCCGCGCTTCTAGTAACGCGCCTGTGCCTGGGGCCGTAAGCGGTAGTCCTGCGTGTGAATGCGGACCTCTTTGCACATCTCAAACAGACGGGAGACGGCGCGCTGACCGATGCGATCGCCAAGACTGTCGTCGATTTGATACTTGCCGCTGGCCGGGTCCTTGCGAGCGACAGCGTCGCCGCGTTCGCGCAGAGCGAGGTTGGTGGTGACGATAACCGGTTTGTTCTCGTTGTAGCGATGATTGATGATCGCCGTAACGGTATCAAGCACCCAGTCGGTGACGCGATGCGCGCCGAGGTCGTCAATCAGCAAAATCTCGGCGTCGAGCGCAGCCTGGTAAGCGGCGCCGTCGCTGACGTTAGAGGACGGGTTATAGCCGTCGCGGATGCGTTGCAGCAGCGTCTGGTAATCGACGAAGACGGCCTCGAAACCGCGATCGAGCAGGCGGCGCAGCGCGGCGACGGCGAGGTGCGTCTTGCCGACGCCGGGAGGCCCCTGCAGCAGGATGCCGTTTGAGCCGGCCGTGGGGTACTCGGAAGCGAAGTGGCGCACGGGAAGCATGGCAGCCGAGAGCTTGTTGTAGTCGTTCGGATCGCCGGGCAAACGGCAGGCGAAGTTGTCAAAGCTGGCGTTGCGGAAATGACCGGGCACGCCAGCCTGGGCGAGACGATCGTCGAGCGGCGCCGCTTTGGAGCAGCCGCAACGGATGACGGCAGTGAGGCCGTCTTTCTCGGTTTGCTTCCAACCGGTGCCGTCGCACTCGGGGCAATTGGGATCCAAGGGCATATGGAGGCTATTCGATGACGATGAGAACCTGACCGGCCGCGACCGAGTCGCCGGCATTCACACGGATCGCCTGAACCACGCCGGCTTTCGGCGACTTCAACTCATTCTGCATCTTCATGGCCTCTACGACCAAAACGCCTCTCCCTGTTTCGATCGATTCTCCAACCTCGACGAGCAGGGCAACGACCTTGCCAGGCATCGCGGCCTTGATGGCGACCGTCCCTTGCGGCCCGCCGGAGGCCTCGCCGCGCGACCATTTGCGAGGGTCGCGGATCTCCACCGAAAGGCGCGTGGAGCCGACCCAAACCTGGCCGTCGCAGTCTATGGTGACGTCTCTGCTGCGTCCGTCGATAAGCACAGAGTAGATGCCGGGCTCGACGCAAACGACGTCGGCACAATGCGAGACGCCATCGACCAGCAGAGTGCGTCGAGAATCGCCGTTGGAGGGAGCGGTTTCCACCGTAAGCGTTTTGCCGCCAATCTGGTACTGCCGTTTCATCGTGGCCATACCATCTTGACTCGCGCCGTGGAGCGCCACGCCGAAGTGCTGCCGCCCGGAGCCGCAGCGGGCGCCTTGGATGACTCTTCACTGAGCGCGAACAAGCCAGTCACGGCGGCGTCGTGATGCGACCCCTCGGCGGAAGAGTCGTCACGAGCGAGGAAATGTGCTACGAAACCCGTGTCGAGGTCACCAGCGCGGAAGGCCGGGTCGTCGATGACGTCGCGGAAAAAGCCGAGCGTGGTCTGAATGCCGGTGATTCGGTACTCGGCTAACGCGGCTCGCAGACGGTTGAGGGCATCGTCGCGCGTCGGTCCCCAGGCGCAGAGCTTGGCGATCAGCGGATCGTAATGCAACGGAACTTCCCAACCCGGATAGGCGGCCGAATCAATGCGCACGCCGGGGCCTGCCGGTTCGCGCAGCGTGGTGATCTTCCCCGGAGAGGGGAAGAAGTTGTTGGCCGGATCTTCCGCGTAGACGCGGCACTCAACCGCTGCCCCCGCGAAGCGTATGTCGGATTGTCCGAAGCGCAGCGGCTGCCCGGCGGCGATGCGGATCTGTTCAGCGACCAGATCGATGCCCGTTACCAATTCGGTGACCGGATGCTCGACCTGCAGACGGGTGTTCATTTCCAGGAAATAAAAGTTGCCCTCCTGGTCGGCCAAGAACTCCACCGTTCCTGCATTCACGTAGCCGGCGGCGCGGGCGGCCTGGA
>CAZYOX010000424.1:0-3668 GCA_964649285.1 uncultured Bryobacterales bacterium
GTTTAGGCTGTCGGATTGGAAATTTTCAAACATGCTGCCGTGAAATTCGTTCGTTCCCGACCGAGTAATGATATTGACCTGGCCGCCGACGACGCCGCCGTACTCAGCGGGAGCGATTCCCTTGGTAGTGGTGACTTCTTGGATCGCTTCCAGACTAATCAAGGCGATCTTGTTGGCGGAGCCGAAGGTGCTCGTCCCTCGGGTTTCCGGATCGGCGCTGGTTGTCGTTCCGTCGATCGAATAGGACGTGCCGTTGCCGCCTACCCCGTTCATACGGATTCCGCTACCGGAAACTTGGACGCCAGTTCCGCTGGCCAAGAGACCCATGAAACTCCGCGAAGCTAGCGGCAGGTTCTGAACCTTTTCTTGGTCAAACGTCTGCTGCTGCTCGGCCGAGACGGTATTGATTAGTGGTGCGGCGCCCTCGACTTCGATGGTTTCCGTAACCTCGCCCAGTTCCATTGGATAGGATTGGCGTACCATTTGCCCCGCCGTTAAGGACATCGTGCCGCGGAAGGACTTGAAGCCTGGGGCGGTGATAGCCAACGAATAGTCGCCAACCGGGACGAAGGTAAAGCTGAAGTCGCCAGTGGCGCCGGTTGTCGCTGTGAACTCTCGACCGGTACCTGTGTTCGAGAGCACAACCTCGGCGCCCGGGATGACGGCTTCCGTAGAATCCGTGACGGTTCCGTAAACTGTTGCGCTTGTCACCTGCCCCCAGGCAACAGCGGTATATAACAACGACACAAGCGAGAACGCCAGGTATCTTAACTTAGAACGATAAAACATGAAATAATTCGGACCCCCAGAGCAATGACTCTTTCTCAGCGTTAAATAATTTGCTTGGTTGCTCGCGCGCCGACGCTCTAAGGTTCGGTGCGCCCCCACTCCCCCAGTGGGCCCTCGAATTGTGGAGTACTTTGGAAGGAGCGTCAAGGAGGCTAGGTGATCATCGATACATAAATCAGGACGAAAGATCGACTTATCCTGGTTATTGAAAAAACGGGAGTATCAATAAATAAAGAACTATAAAACAAGTAACAAAAATACGAAGAAGCGTGATTTTGCGGTATTGCTGTCTGTTCCTCGGCGACGATGCCGGCCTGCCGTATGTCCTGGAGCGACTAATCATTCAGCATCTTGGTGACTGCGAAAGACGGCGATGGCGCTGGAATGCCGCTGTGTTCGTCGTTCGTGCGCCTGTGGTCGCCGCGGGGCCGTCTCCGCGCTTTGCGGTACCATCTCTGAGAAGCGCCCACGTGATTGCTCAGCGGATTCGGCGACGGTTGCGCGTCGGTCTGTGAAGTCGCGAAGAAGGGCTAGCCGCAGCGTTCGCACCCGGGCCTGAGCGCCGCAGGGGCGGGATGAGCGGGTGGGAGAGAAGGGCGACACGAGGGGTGTGCCATAATCAGCCTCCAACCTTGGAATGGACGCGCATTGGATTTTCTACGGAATCGTTGGTCTCGTTAGCGCGGTGGTCATCTATGACCTGACGCAACGCAAGCACGCCATCCTCAAGAACTTTCCGATCATCGGGCACTTCCGCTATTGGCTTGAAGCGGTGGGGCCGGAACTGCGGCAGTACATCGTCACGGACAACGACGAGGAACGGCCGTTTACTCGTGATCAGCGACGCTGGATCTATGCGTCGGCCAAACGGGCGAACAGCTACTTCGGCTTTGGGACCGACAACGATCTGGATCTCTCGTCGAACTACATCATCATCAAGCACAGCGCGTTTCCGTTGAATCCGGAGGTTCATCCCAAGGACTATCTCTACCCGCTGCCTTGCGCGAAGGTCTTGGGCGGTCCGCGCGGACGGAAGCACGCCTTTCGACCTTCGTCGATCGTCAACGTAAGCGGAATGAGCTTTGGGTCGCTGAGCGGCGCGGCGATCGAAGCGCTCAACCGCGGTTCGGCCATGGCTCACTGCTTGCACAATACGGGCGAGGGCGGGATTTCCCCCTATCACCAGAAGGGCGGTGAACTGATCTGGCAGATCGGTACCGGCTACTTCGGCTGCCGGACAAGGGACGGCAGCTTTGATCTTGAGCTGCTTAAGGCCGCCGTTGCCGCCAACCCGGTGCGGGCGATTGAGGTGAAGCTGAGCCAAGGCGCAAAGCCCGGCTTGGGGGGCGTGCTGCCGGCGGCGAAGATTTCCGCTGAGATCGCGGTAATACGGGGGATCCCTCGGGGGCAGGACTGCATCAGCCCTTGCGCCCACAAGGCGTTTCGCGATGTCGACGGCATGCTGGATTTTGTGGAGTTGTTGGCCAGCGAGACGGGATTGCCGGTTGGCATCAAATCGGCGGTCGGCGATTCCGATTTCTGGATCGACCTGGCAACGCAGATGTTAAGCCGCCGACGAGGCGTTGACTTCATCACGATCGACGGCGGCGAAGGAGGCACGGGGGCGGCGCCGCTGGCTTTTTCGGATCACGTATCGCTGCCGTTTCGTATCGGCTTTGCTCGGGTGTATCGCATCTTTGCCGAGCGTGGGTTGGCGACCGACGTCGTATGGATGGGCGCAGGCCGGCTGGGCTTTCCGGAGACGTCGATGCTGGCCATGGCGCTAGGCTGCGACATGATCAATGTGGGCCGTGAAGCGATGATTTCCATCGGCTGCATACAGGCCCAACGCTGCCATACTGACCATTGCCCGACCGGCGTGGCCACGCAAAATAGGTGGTTGGTTCGCGGGCTTGATCCGCGGGACAAATCCGCCCGTATGGCGAATTACATTTGCTCGCTGCGCAAGGAGATGATGCAGTTGAGTCACGCCTGCGGAGAACCGCACCCAGCGTTTGTGACGGCGGACCGTTTCGATATCCTCGACGGCGCCTGGCGGGCGAATGGAGCTCTCGAAATTTTTCATTACGAGCCGGACTGGGGCAAACCCTCACTGAAGGACCAAGAGGCTCTGCGTACGATTCTCGCCGTGGAAGGACAACCAACGTAATGAAGGCTTACCAAATCGCTTCGCCCACGGGTTTGGACGCGCTGCGGATGGTCGAGCTGCCGCAGCCTGAGCCTGGTCCTCGGGAGATCCTTGTGCGGATTCGCGCTTGTTCGATTAACTATCGAGACTTGGCCATGCCGCGCGGCGGCTATCCGCGCAACGACAGGATGCCGCTGATTCCGTTGTCGGACGGGGCAGGGGAGGTCGTCGCAGTGGGGAAGGGCGTGACGGAGTTCGCCGAAGGGGACAGGGTAGCCGGCTGCTTCTTCCAAGACTGGGACGATGGAATGCCGACCGAGGCGCAATTTCGCACGGCGCTTGGCGGCGGCTTGGATGGAGTGCTGGCGGAGTATGTAGTCTTCGCCGAGCGCGGGGCGGTGAAGATTCCGCAGGGGTATAGCTACGAAGAGGCCGCCAGCTTGCCTTGCGCCGCAGTGACTGCCTGGCATGCGTTGACCAAGGCGGAGACGAAACCTGGGCAGACGATCTTGGTCTTGGGGACCGGAGGCGTATCGCTGTTCGCGTTGCAGATTGCCAAGGCATTTGGCGCCCGGGTTATTGCGACTTCGTCGAGCGACGACAAGTTGACGCGCATGCGCGATCTTGGAGCCGACGAAACGATCAACTATGTGACGACGCCGGATTGGGACAAGGCGGCCCGTCGCAGAGTGATCGTTGAGCAGATTCGACGCTATCACAATGAAGCGAA
>CAZYOX010000425.1:0-3637 GCA_964649285.1 uncultured Bryobacterales bacterium
CGCCTTGAGGCTTGCGGTTAGGCCGTCGGGTTTATGCTCGGCGTCGACGATACGCAGATCGTCGAGCGCGTTAGTGAGCTTGGTGATCGCTTCTTCCTTGGGCGTGCTGCCGCCAACTTTCCACTCTTCGCCCGACTTGGTCAGCGTGAGCTTGTCGCCTTGCTCAATGCGCCCGAGACGCTCATCGATGGAATAGTTGTTGACGGCGATGCGACGCAAAGACGATGGGTCGATCTTGAGCAGATCAGTCTCGATCCAATCTTGGAAGCGGGCGGAGACATCGGCCGTAGTTTCCACCGCATAGACGCGGCGTTGTCCGGGAACGCGCATGTAGCGAAAACCCGGCTTGTCGGGAACCTCTTTGCCGATCACGAAGTCGGCCAATACCTCGCCCTCACCATCGCGCAACGTGACGCGCTTGCCGCGGCCAACGAGAGAGGTCGCCGCTTCGTCGAAGGGGTCGATAACGCCGTACTCAGCGTGGTCCTCGGCGTTCTCGGTGACGACGATGTCTTTCTTCAATTCGATGAGCGCCGCCGCTGTTGAGGCTAGGCGATCCTGCGCATCAGCCGGATAGTCACGATGCGAAGGCAGGACCCACTTGTTGTCGCGGTACTCGACCTTGAGCGGAGTAGCTGTTGCAGTCTCTTCGTTGTAGTCGATGACTTCGATGGATTTCGGCGCTTGCGGGTCGGTGAATTCGGGATAGAACAGCTCACCTTGATCGGAGAGGATGTCAGGCGTGCGTCCGCCGGGATCGATTACCACGGCGGCGGCAGCCAGAGCGGCGGCAGCCAAGCAGAAGAGGACAGTTCGGCGCAATTCGTTCTTCATCGATCTAGGCCTCCACCAAACGGTCTCGCGAGACGGACGCTTCTTCGCGCCGGCGTCGGCGCAGAGAGACGCCGAGAAACAGCAGGAACGCGGGCACGGGCGATAAGGCCACGGCGGCGATCTTGATTGAGTTCTGAATGCCGCGTACGGAGGCTTCCATGTCGGCGCGGCTGCGTTCGATGCGGCGCTGCTTGGCATCCTCGATATTGCGCCGTGCCACGGTGAGCCGGCGATTCTCGATGTTCTGCTGATTGGCGATCATGATACGTTTGGTCTGCAGATCGAGATCTTCTCGCGCCTCAAGAGCGGCCACGGAGTCATCGAGCCGCTTCTGGGCCGCGGTGAGCTGTTCTTCGGCGCTGGCCTCGGCCTCGCGCGCATCGGCCACGCGGGCATCTTCGTATTCCTTGGTCATCGCCTCGACGGTTTCGAGCGTGCGATGGCGCATGCGGCGCTTGCGTAGGGCGATGAACGAGTCGTCCCCAGCCAGTTGGTCGACGGCGTTCAACAGGAAAGTCACGTTATCGAATTGTAGGTTCTCGATGCCCTGCGAGCGCAATTGGAAAAACTGCTCGCCCATCAGATCGAGGTCTGCGATGACTATGCCGTTGGGCGCCTTTTCTCCTTCGCCTTGAAGGCGAGCGGCGATCGTGTAGCGGGCCTCATCCACGTCATGCGGCAGGCCGGTGGCGATTTGCGGTCCAAAGATGGTGTTCTGTACGAGCCGCTGCCAGAGGATGGTGCTCGATTCGAGACCGGTTTGCAGCAGCGGCGTGAATTTCGTCTTGGCGCCGTCTCGAGGCAGCAAGACGCCGGGATACATCGCCACAACCTCCTGCAATCCGCTGCTGACGGGCGCTTCGGCGCTGAAGCCGCCATCTCCGTTCTGGGCGCTGACGAAAACCACTTCCGGCGGCAACGAGCTGAACTGCGGATGCGGATTGTAGCGGTCCCAGGCAATCTCATCGGTGGGCCACTCGACGCCCAACACGTCAAGCACGGGCGCTATGTTCGCCGGCGGCGCGGGCGGCGGCCCTTGGTTGAACGGGCTTTGCGGCGTCTGTTGAGGCGCCTTGGTGATGTCGAATGCCGGCAACGGATCGACCAGAATCAGCACCGGATTTCCGGCGGAAACATAGTCAGCAAGCCGTGGAATATCGCTCTCCGGCATGGTGTGCGGCAGTACGACCATCAATACATCGAGGTCGGCAGGATATTCCTCGTTGGACTCCACCGGAACGACTTCGTATTGCTTGCGCAGTTCGGGAACGATCGACCAAGGGATCGAACGCTGCCGCGCAGCGAAGTCGAAGCCGCCGAACATCTCGACGCCAGGCGATAGTACGCCGATCTTCTTGCGATCGGCCTGAACGACGACGCGCACGGAACGCATCAATTCGTATTCGACCGGGAGTCCGGGATCGAAGAACGGAATCACTTCCTCCTGAGAGCCGTGCGTCATCGCGACGCCTAAGAAAATTTCATCCGGCGCGCCGGAGCCGGCGGTTTCGAAGGGAGAGAGAGGCCGAGGCCTGATGTTGTAGCGGTCCTGAGCTTCTCGCGCTTCGTCGGTGTACTTCTCAGTCTCGATAACCCGCGTATGGACGCGATCGCCGCCGAGGGCATCGAATTCACGCAGCATGGCGACGATGTTATTTCGCGTCTGCAAGTAGTTCCGGGGGACATTGCGGCTCAGATAGGCCTGGATGAAGACGGGCTTATCGGGGTCGAGGGTACGCAACAACTCGCGCGTGCTCGGAGACAGGGAATGGATTTGCTCGGCGGTGACGTCGACGCGCCCGCCTAGCCGCGAAGCAAGGATGGTTGCACTCGCTACGACGATGACCAACGCAACGCCGCGCAATGCGTAGTGGGCGCCAAGTCGCGGCGCCTGCTCGCCCGTCGGCCAGTGACGGCGTCCTAGGAGCGCGACGTTGAGATAGAGAATCGCGGCGGTGAATGCTGCGAAGTAGAGAACGCCGGAAACGGGGACGACGCCTGAGGCGAAATCACGGAACTGATCGACAAATGACAGGCTCTGCACAAGTCTCTCGAAGCTGCCGGTAACGAGCAAATTGGCGTGCTCGATGAAGACGGGTATCGAGCACAGCAGAGCCCCGGCGATAAACGCGACCGTGAGGTTGGCGGTGAGCAGCGAGCCGAGCATGCCGAGAGACAGCATGGCGGCGCCCATGAGCCAGTAGCCGAGATATGTCGAGAAGAGCAGGCCGAAATCGGGGGAACCCAATATGAGCAGCACGACAACATGACTGAGCGAGAACACGAGCGCGACGCTATAGATAGCGAGCATCGCGCCAAACTTGCCGAGTACGATATCGGCGTCGCTGGCGGGCAACGTCAGCAGCAACTCGTCCGTGCCATTGCGCCGCTCGTCAGCCCAAGCGCTCATCGTGATCGCTGGGATGAAGACGACCAATAGATACGGGATGAATTCGTTGAGCGGATCGAGGTTGGCGAGATTGTTCATGAAGAACTGATCGCGCCAAAACGCCGCCACGGCGCTAAGGAAGACGAACAGAGTGATGAACACGTAGCCGGTGGGACTAGAGAAGTAGCCGATCAGTTCCCGGCGCAGGATGGCCTTGGACAGATGCCAACCGCGGCTCATAGCGCTGCCTCCTGCACGGCTCGGCCCCCGGTAAGCCGGTAGAAGGAGTCTTCCAATCCTTCTGTTCCCGCCATCTCGGCGGGGGAACCGTCAAAAACGATGCGCCCTTCTGAGATCATCACGACGCGATCGGCCATGGCCTCGACTTCTTGGAGAATGTGAGTGGAAAGCAGC
>CAZYOX010000426.1:0-3629 GCA_964649285.1 uncultured Bryobacterales bacterium
GACATAGCAGCCGCGGTTGCTCGCAGGTGACAGTCACTCCGTTGACTGTCACCCCACACGGACGTTCGCGCTTGCACTACCGCTGCTATCCCCACCCCTCTCCCGAGCCCGTCAGGAGCGCAAGCCCAGGGAGCCAGCCTCAATCCATCCCCCGCCTTCCGAATCTTCAGCCCCGGAGGGGCGGCTTAACGTTAGCCCGCCGGGGAAACCGAACCGAACCCAGCCCCCGCGCCCACTCCATCCTCAGGCCCGTTCACGGGCCTCATCACTAGGCCGGGGCTTGTAGCCCTGGTAGACCGTACCGGGGCCCCTCCCATCTCAGCCCGCTTCAGCGGGCTTCTCCTCCCAACCCCGATGTCCGCAGGCTCCGGCCCAGAGGCCTAAGGGCCGGAGCCCAACGCCTTCGCGGACGAGACCGCTACATCATATCTATGTCTTCAAACGTGACGGGGTAGTAGAACGCCGGAGCTGAAACTCCTGCAGGTACCCACGGATAGGCTCTAGGCCGCTGATTTTCAAAGACCTTCTGTTGGCTCTCTGGGCCGTCTTTGGGCTCCGTCCCCTTCGGCCTCCCTTAGCGGTTCTTCTGAGCCTTCGTGCACGACAACCACCAACCGCACCGGCTATACAGCTACCGCTTACGACACGGCGGCCAACGTCCAACTCGTTATCACCAATGAACAAGCCAGCGACGGCGACAAGAAGCGGACGTCCGCTCTTGACGCTCTCGGGCGATTGGCTTACGTCAGCGAGGATCCCGACGGTCTGGCCTACATTACTACCTACACCTACGACGTGCTCGATAACTTGACCGTCGTCGATCAGGGATCGGTTGACCGCTCCTACACCTACGATTCTTTGAGCCGGTTGAGCGACGCGACGAACCCGGAAAGCGGCACAACATCCTATACTTACTACGACAACGGTCAATTGGAGACGCGGACAGATTCACGCTCGATCAAGACGACCTACACCTATGACGCGCAAGGCCGCCTGACCGCTCGTAGCTACGACACAGGCCCAACCCCGCCGGCGACCTTCATCTATGGCGACAGTTCCACGGCGCAACCCAACAGAGGTCAGTTGATCGAGGTTCGCACTGGAAGCGTTGCCACCAAGACCTACTCGTACGACAAGCTGGGGCGTATCATGTCCAGTACCCAGATTACCGACGAACAACCGTACCTCTTCGGCTATACCTATAACCTAGCCGACTCGGTGAAGTCGATGACCTATCCGTCAGGAATCAAAACCGTCGTCTATGACTACCGGCCCTTTAGCGGTCAGCTGATCGAAGTCGGCCGCACGGGCGATGCGGACTACTATCTCGACGCCGCGACCTACGCGCCTCACGGTGCTCCTGCGACCATGACGCTGGGCAACGGAGTGACCGAGACAACCGACTACAACTCGCGGCTGCAGCCTGCGGAGATCGACGTCGTCAATGGCTCGTCGCTGCTTACGTTGGGCTTCAACTACAACACGGAGAACAACAACGGCAACCTGTTGTCGCAGACGATCGCCGCGCCGGGCATGGGCTCGGTGACGCAGCACTACAGATACGATCAATTGAACCGGCTGAGCATCGCCTCTGAAGGAGTCGCGCCGCTCGGATCAGCGCCGAACTTCACTTGCTCCGGTTCAGCAGCTTGGTGCCAGACGTATCACTACGACCGCTACGGCAACCGCGGCATGCAAGGCACGACGCCCACGCCGGTCCTCGCGCCGTTCTGCGCCTCGTCGTCAGGGCCAGGGTGCAATAGTTCGACGACTACGTTGACCCCTGCGTATACGACGACAAGCAACCGGCTAAACAGCACTTGGGGGGATTACGATCTGGCGGGCAACGTGCTGGCGTTCAAAGACCCGATCGGCTCGGGGACGCGCGACTGGTCGGCGGCCTACGACGCAGAGAACAAGCAGACGTTCTTCTGCGGCGGCACGACGGCAACGTGCAATTCCGGCAACGCGAACGCGCAGTACATCTACGACGGCGAAGGGAACCGCGTGCAGAAGCTGACAGCAGGCGTGACCGAGACCTACGTCTATGATGCCTTCGGACGGCTGGCGGCCGAGTACACGACGGCGACGCCGACGGTCGATCCCGGCAGCTACTGGCGCACGACGGATCATCTGGGTTCGACGCGGCTGGTGACGACCGGCGTCGGCGCCGTCTATGACCGGCGCGATCTGTTTCCCTTCGGCGAGCAGATCGCCGACACGTACAGCAGCCGAACTAGCGCCGGGAACTATAACGAGTCCGACCCGGCCTCGCGGCATTTGTTCACCGCCAAAGAACGCGACGACGAGTCCGGCCTCGACTACTTCGGGGCCAGGTACTTCGGATCAAGCCTTGGGCGGTTCAACAGCCCGGACCCTCTCCTGAACTCGGGTAGGCCGTGGTTGCCGCAGTCGTGGAACCGCTACGCTTACACGCTGAACAATCCGCTTCGATTCACTGACCCGACTGGGATGTACGAGTGGGACAGCAAGTGCAAGAGCAACGATTCCGCCTGCGAGGAGAACCGACAGAAGTTCAGAGATGGCGTCGCTGAGTTGAATGCCGCGCTCGCCAAAGCTGAGGAAGGGAGCGAGGAGTACAACGCAATCAAGAAGGTTCTCGACAAGATCGGCACTGAAGGTGATGGCAATAACGTGCGGGTCGCGTTTAACTCCAAGCTCGAAGACTTCGGCAAGACCCGTCCAGGAGCGTTTGGCAACATCAAGATGACATTCAACTTTGAGGCTCTGGACAGCAGTGTCACCAAGGGCGGCTATAAGGCCGACGACGTTGCCTTCGCGAGAGCCGCGCTTATAGCGCACGAGGGTACGCATGCTGCTGAGGGTTTCGGCAGGGGAATCAAGTGGCTGTTCTCCGGCCAAGAGCGGATGAACTTTGAAGGTCGGGCGTACAACACGGAATCCTTCTTCTATAAGACCATCAATCGATACGAGCCGTTTGGACCACTCTGGAATCCAGCCTGGCTGGAAGCGGATCGCGATAAGATCGAGCAGAAACGCAGAGAAGCTGTTGAGGGCTTGACGGAGAGACTCTATGGCGGCAGACCGAAAATCTACTAGCACCGTGGCGTTTCTGGTTTTAACGCTAATCCAAATCGGGTCCATTGCTCGCGGCGAAGACAACACGACGGTGTGTGAGCTACTTCGTCGGCCGGCGGAGCACTCCGGCAAGATGGTCGAAGTAAGAGTTCAGATCGTCGAACCCCGCCGGGTTCAGTTCACCGACCCAGTCGACCCGGGCTGTGGACGGATTCCATGGATGTTCCCTGATAATCCGGACGTTAAGCCCAAAGCGCGTTTCACTCTCGTAGAAGACGAGAAGCTGGCACAGCTTCGAGCTAATCTTGGTCTCTTGTTGCCTCCACCACCCGGTTCTGATCGTCGTCCGAGCCAAATTTTCGCTGTAGTCGTTGGAAGATTCGACAGCGTCTTTGAAGAGCGAAACGGCGTTAGTGTCCGCGCGAAGAAACACCTTGGCGACCTTGGTGCGGATGAGCACGTCTTTGTTCTCAAGCGAGTGCTGGATCTGGAGATCCACACGCCGAAAGAATAGGGCCAAAGGTGACAGGCAGGAAACTCTGCTAGACTAGCCGCGCCAACCCATGTCG
>CAZYOX010000427.1:0-3612 GCA_964649285.1 uncultured Bryobacterales bacterium
TCGGCTTCAGGCGCAGGCGCAAGGTTCTTGGCCTCCAGTTTGGCCAGGATGAAGAGATCGATGGTGTATTTGGCCCAATCGGAACGCTAGACGCTGGGCGGTTCTGGACGCTGCGGAATGCGGAAAGCCCATGGCTTGGCGTCGCCCGCGTCGGCTGTCTCGCCCCAAGGCAAGCCCGCTTGGATCCAGCGTTCCAGGACAGCGACCTCTTGCGGGTCGAGCGCTCGGCCCGGCGGCATTTTCAGATCGCCCGTGCGCTTGACGGCTTCGATCAGCAGACTCTGCTCAGGGTGGCCCGGAGTTGCTGCCGCTCCTCGTGATCCGCCCTTAAGCAGAGCTTCGCGCGAATCCAGCGCCAGGCCCGCAGTCGCCAACTGCGAACTGTGGCAAGCAAGGCACGAACCGAGAAGCGGCCGCACCTCGGATTCGAAGTCCGGGGGCGCGGTTTGAGCGTTCAAACCAATGGAAAAAATGAGGGCGACGAAAGTCCGTCGTAGCAACGTAGCAGACATAGGAACGCACCGCCGCGACCCGTGACTCATGCCGCAGTGGTGTTTATTCTACACCTGCTGAATTACAAGGAGGCGCAATAAGTCGTTCTCGCGGCGAAGGCCGGCTCTAGGCCGCCTCAAGTTCCGTCTCGTCAAGAAAACTGAAGGACGTGCCCATCTCGCGAATCATCGATTTGCGGTCGTACTCGCGGACGAAGGCGGGCAAGACCCGTATCCCTTCTGGACTGGGCGTTCCGCCGGATTTCACGAGCGTCGACCCACGATCCGCTCACCTTTTGCCAGTCAGGCTTCGTGGTCGCGATTAACTCATGCAGCGTATTCTAAAGGCTGTTCTTTGGCAGCCCTCATTTTTTCATTATTCCGGCTTAGTTGATAGAGCACGGACTCCGGTAAAGCTAAAGCACTCGCGATCGAAGCGCTGGTCGACTGTGATGAGTCGCAGGCCTAGACTGGGGTGAAGTCTCGATGTCGCTCGATACCTACCGCCGCAAGCGTCGTTTTGAAGCCACGAGCGAGCCGCGAGGCGCGGACGCCCGGCCGGAAAGCCAGGGCCGATTCGTCGTGCAGAAGCATGCCGCCAGCCGGCTGCACTACGACTTGCGTCTGGAGATTGGCGGTGTCCTGAAATGTTGGGCGGTGCCGAAGGGACCTTCGCTCGACCCGGCCGATAAACGCCTAGCGGCGCGCACGGAAGACCATCCGGAAGAGTATTTGACCTTCGAGAAGGTCATCCCGCCGGGGAATTACGGCGCTGGCGCGATGATCGTTTGGGATACGGGAACCTTCGAGACCGAGGGCGAACTGAGCGCTCCGGAACAGCTCGAAAAAGGCGAGATCAAGTTCGTGCTCTACGGGACGAAGTTGAGCGGCGGCTTTGTGCTGGTGCGCACCACGCGCAACAAGAAGGCGGAAGAATGGTTGCTCATCAAGCACCGCGATGCGGCGGTTGTGGAAGGCTATGACATTGAGTCCTTTCCCGAATCCGCTCTCAGCGGCCGGACGCTGGCGGACGTTGCCGCCGGGCTGCCGCCGGGGCAAGGCGCCGCGGCCGGCCCTGCTGTCTTGGAAGGAGCGATTCCTGCTGAGATGCCCACGGACCTCAAGCCGATGCTGGCAGGGTCCCGCGACACGGCCTTTAGCCATCCGGGTTGGGTATATGAACTCAAGTGGGACGGCGTACGCATTCAGGCGCAGATCCGCGGACAAAAGGTCCGGTTAGTCTCGCGCAACGGGCGGGACGTCACTTCGCACTATCCCGAGTTGCGGGAGTTGCCTTTTTTGGTTCGCGCAAGGGACGCCATACTCGACGGCGAGATTGTGGCACTCGACGCCGAGGGTCGCTCGGACTTCGGTCTCCTCCAAAGCCGTATGCATGTTGACCGTCCGTCGCCTGCGCTTGTCGAGGCGACTCCGGTCTACTGTTGGTTCTTCGATCTAATCTATGCGGATGGCTACGACCTGCGCCAAGTTCCGTTAGTCGAGCGCAAGAAATATTTGCGCAAGATCCTTCGGCCGAGCACGGCGGTGCGTTATTCCGACCACGTCGTTGGGCGCGGCGAGGAGTTTTTCGAAGTCGCCCAGAGTCACGGCGCGGAAGGCATCTTGGCCAAACGAGCGGATAGCCGCTATGTGAACGACCGCTCCGCGGACTGGCTGAAGATCAAGATCGTTCACGAAATCGATGTGGTCGTGGGCGGATGGACCGAGCCGCGCGGCGGGCGCGTGCATTTGGGGGCGCTGCTGGCAGGCTGCTATGACAAAGGCAAGTTGCGCTTTCTGGGAGGCGTAGGCAGCGGCTTTACGGACGGGAATCTGCAGTTCCTGTCGGATCAACTAACGCCGCTAAATACGAAGCAGTGTCCGTTCGCGCTCGAACCGAAGACGAAAGAGAAGGCGCATTGGGTCAAACCGCAACTCGTCGCGCGAGTTCGCTACGCGGGATGGACCCGCGACGATCAGCTGCGGCATCCCGTGTTCCTCGGGTTGCGGGACGACGTCGACGCAACAGAATGCAAAGATCTGCGCTCCACTCAGGAGAGTATCGTCGTGCATGCGCCGCGGGCGGAGGGGCTGTCATTGATCCGAAGCGTCGCTGAGTTAGAGAAGGAACTTCGCAGTGGGCGTAAGGAATCGCTTCGCGTGGAATTGGACGGCAAGGAATTCCGCTTGACGCATCTGGACAAGGTTTACTTCCCGGAAGCCGGGTACGCGAAACGCCATCTGCTGGCCTACTATCTTAGGGTTTCGGAGTTCATTCTTCCCTTCCTCAAGGACCGGCCGCTTGTCCTGCATCGGTTTCCGAACGGCGCGGCGGGCGAGAGCTTCTATCAAAAAGACATCGGCGAAGGCGCGCCGGAGTGGGTGCGGACGTTTGTGATTCCTTCCGAGAGCAGCGCCCGGGACACGCGCTATTACGTCTGCGACGACCTTGCGACGCTGCTACATCTGGTGAACCTGGGCTGCATCGAGCAGCACCCGTGGCCCAGCCGAGTGGATTCCCTGGAAAAGCCGGACTATGTGTTCTTCGATCTGGACCCCAGCGAAGGTTACGATTTCGAGACGGTCATCGCGGTGGCGCGGCGCTTTCTAAAAGAACTCGATGCGTTGGGCCTGAAGGCCTTCCTAAAAACTTCGGGTTCGCGCGGTATTCACCTATGGCTTCCGCTGGAACGGCGTTACTCTTACGAGCAGGTGAGAGCGTTTGCCGAGATTGTGGCGCGGGTTGTACACAGCGCCCTACCAAAAGAGACGACATTAGAGCGAACGGTCGACAAACGCCCCAAGGGGTCCATCTCTTTGGACTATCTGCAAAACTCGTTCGGCAAGCCGTTGGCTACCGTCTATACCGCTCGTCCGCGACCCTTGGCGACGGTGGCCGCGCCGTTGAGCCCGGCGGAACTGCGCAAAGGTTTGAAGCCGGAAAAGTTTACCATTGGGACTTTGCCGGCCAGACTCGAGAAGAAGGGCGACTTATGGGCGGACTTCTGGAAGTCCCGGCAGCGAATTGAGCCCGCCCTGAAAGAACTACAGAAGAAATTGGCGAAGATCAGCTAAATCCCCACTAGCGTTCCGGTTCCCTGAATGGGACATTATCGGTGGA
>CAZYOX010000428.1:0-3601 GCA_964649285.1 uncultured Bryobacterales bacterium
CTACTCGGGTTACTATGGGGCACCGGTTTTCGGCGCGAATGTGCCGACCTACTCGTCGGGCCAGGGCTACGGCTCGGGATCGATGATGGGCTCGCCCGCGACCGAGCCGACTCCGGCCACGACTAATGTCGCTTGGGGAGATATGCCGCCCGGCCATGTCCCAACTGCCCTACCGGCCGCAATGCCGGCGACGTGTGTTCCGTGGCCGGGACCGTAGTTGCTGGGCGAGTTGCCGACGAAGTCCGTGGCCGTGATGACTTCGTCGTGCCCGATATATTCCCGTCCGAAGTTCATCGCTTGGTAGGCGCTGTTTTGCCCACTGCGCTGGAACGGCGATTGGCCTCCCGAAGTGCTCATCTCCCAAACCGAGTGAATGCGCGATTTGGTCGCGTCGTCTTCGCGGCCTAGAAAAGCGGGGTGCCCCCCGTCGATGCCCGAGTCGACAATGCCGATGACAACGCCCTTGCCGCTGTTAGCGGCGGTGATTCCTGGCGGGAATGTGCGTCCTGCGAGGTTGAGTTCCGCCTGGGCGTTTTGCATATCGACCCAGACCGGCGTCGAGAGCGTCAGTTCCTGAATGTCGCTGCGTTCGGCAAGCGCCATCACCTGCGGGGGCGGGCAACGGAAGGTCCGCACGGCGCCTTCGCCATCCGCGATGACCCCCTCGGGGAGGGCGCTGGTGGGGAAACCTTCCGCTACCGCGCCGATGAGCAACACGTACGGACTGGCTTCGGTCCCGACCAGGGGAGTGTCAGGATCGGCCAACGCGTCGGCTAGAGAGGCGGTGTAGCCCGGAAGCTGTTCGAGAAACGCAGCGGTTGAAGGCCCGAGGGTCGTGCGAGCGGTTTCGCCCACCGCAAGCCCCAGCCCAACCGGAGCGTGGAAGAAGAGGAAGCGATTAGCTGGCGTGGATTGGTTCGCTTTGGCCGTGTGCAGCAAAGCCAAACTCCAACGCGGGCTCGCTTCTTCCC
The DNA here is from genome assembly GCA_964649285.1 of uncultured Bryobacterales bacterium. GTDB lineage: Bacteria > Acidobacteriota > Terriglobia > Bryobacterales > UBA6623 > CAMPKL01. The sequence continues at coordinate 972 of CAZYOX010000428.1, forward strand.
CGAGATCGTCGATGCGATAAACCAGCTGCCGCGCCGCCGTCCCCCGCGCCTGCGGGTTCCAAAGACGTTCCGAAACCAAGGCGTAGCAGTAGAAGTGGTCGCGTTGCAGGCGAACTTCGGCAAGGTTGCCGGTATCGGTAGCGAAGTAGGCCGGCGATACGCCCGCGGGAAAGGCGCCTTCTGCAACCGAGCCCTTTTGGTAGTAGGAGCCGTCGGCTTTGTACGTTCCAAAATGCAAGAGAAACGACTTGAGATCTTCTAGATTCTCCGTCGGCAACCCTGCAGGAACAGCGGATACCTCATCCAGGTTCTTGGCCAAGGCCGTGCGGACTTCGTCGGAAACGAGCGCCTCGGCCCACGAGTCGGCAAGACTTGTCGCGAGACCTCCCGCTTCGGAACCGCCCGACGTGGTTGGGCTGCGAAAGTCCGCGAGGATGCGCTTGATCGTCTGCTGGGAGTCGGTTGCTATGTCGAACCGCTCCACAGCCCAAACCAGCACATAGGTTCGTGCCGACTCGCCGGAACCAGTCCGCACGCAGTACTGGGGCGTAATCGACGCGCTGGGCAACGGCGTCAACGCGCTTCCCTCGTAGGCCTGGTAGTCGCCGGCGAGAGTCAGCGCAGCGCCCTCGGGTTGCGCTTGCTTCAGAGTCTCGACCGTCGGCGTCTGCGGAAGCTCAGCGAGAAAAACTTCGAGGAAGCCGTCTTGGTACTGCGCTAAGTTTTCGTGGGGCATAACAAGCTCAAGGCGCTAGCGGATCGAGCAACAAGATTTCGTCGGTCACGATGTGCGGGCCGCTGGTGCGGCGAGACCCGTCCGTCCCGAACCATTGTGCTTCCCAGGAGTAGGACTTGGCGTCGAGCCGTTCCATAGGCACGCGCCAGAGGAACTCTTCTTCGGCTCCGGCGCGGAACACGTGCTCGACGTCAGCGTCGGCCCACTCCGGCGCATCGGGATAACTGAGGCGCAGCTTCAAAAGCCGGAAGCCGCCTTCTTCCAAAGTCCCCAACAGCATCGCGCGAACTTCCAAGACGCCAGGCGACCGATCACCGACCAGCACTAGCGGGTTGTCTGTCGCCTTCCAGGAGCCCTCTTGCACCGAGCCGTTCGTGAGAAACGAAGTGACGCGATACGAATAGACGGCGGGTTGGCCTTGTCGCCGGAACGACCACTGTGCCTCGGTTTGGCCCTCGCCGAGATTCACCGTGCGCTCTGTCTGCGGCGAAGCGGCGGAGCCTTTGGCTAGTTGCACGGTGATGCGCGAATAGCGGTTCAACGCGTCGACTAGCCGAACATCGACAACAGATCGATCCGCGGCGGGTTGATTTAAGACGAAGGGCTCGTCGCCCGCTTGTTCCGTCTCTAGGATTTGGTTGTCTCCGTCTGACGTGAAGAACTGGGCCTTCATGCCGACTTGCCGCACCGCCGCGTTCTTCGGGCGTATGCGAATCGAAGCGGTGGGAGAAGCCGACGTCAGAATCTTCGTGTCGGCGACATCGATGCCCGAATCTTCATCGCGATAGTGAACCTTCGCTTGGATCTGTTGAACCGTCTGCCAGTCCACCATGCCCGCCGCAATCTCGACAGGTATCAGGGAACCGTGCGTCAGCGGGTTGATGTCGAGCGTGCGGGTCGTCGTTGGAATCCAGTCCGTCTCCTCCCGCGTTGCCTCATCTCCAATCGAGGCGTCAGGCCGATAATTGAGGATGACTTGATACTGCATCTCCCGCGAGCCTTCGCTGTCGATGGCGAAGCGGTAAGGGTGCGATTGGCCAGCGGCCGTCAATACCTTTTCGACCTGGTCCTTCCAACGCGTGCCGTCGGGCTTGACGCCGTAGCGGATCTTGACCTGGATGGACGAAACGCCAAACGCTTCCAAGTCGGCCGCGGTGGTCACGGCGCCCTCGATCGTCTTGAAGAACTCGGAGTTGAGATCGGCCTCAACAATTCGGCCGGGCAAATTCGTCGACCCCGGCAGCAGGCGGATCTGGCCTTGCGGCGCGATTGTCCGCTCAACAGCCGTAACTTGCCGCAGGTTGTATTCGATGTCTTGTTGTTCGTTCTGCGTCAGATTGCGAAGCAGATAGGCGCCTTGCGGTCTGCCGGCGCGGTTCCAGGCTTCGACCGCGGTCGGAGGCCCGCCCGAAGGCGGAGGTTGTGTTGTCTCCGCACTGCCGTTGCCGCCTGACGTGCCTTCCTCTCGCTCGGCAGGCGAAGTTGGCTCAGCCCCTCCTTCCTCCACGGCGCCCGTCGCCACCGCCGTTCCGGGCCGGCGCGGCTGGCCAACGTCCTCCGTAGCGCCTACGCCTGTGAGCGCCGCCGCGGACCCGCTTGTGAGACCTGCGGTAATCGTCGTAGCCGTGGGCGTTGCATCGTACGCCTGGAGCGTGCCTCTGTCGGCCGCCAGAACCGTACCCGGACTGAGTGCTGGCGCAAAAAACGACCATTGTGCCAACTCCTTAGCCAGAGTGTTCAAGCGGGCCATGCGCGCTGAAGTCTGTTCCGTGGTCTCCGTCTCATAGACGACTTCCTCAATCTCAATGGAACATGACTTGACCAGTTTCACCAACTCCCGGTCTACGTCGGTCCGAAACCAAAAGGTGTTCATCTGCAAGCGGGTTCGCAGATG